>JBNJDH010000468.1:0-2864 GCA_051744695.1 Bacteroidota bacterium
GTTCATACATTATTGGAAGGCACTTTTACATATTCGGCAAAGGCCCCGTCTACATGAACCCCGATGCCGACAGTTTTTTCACAAATATGTTGACGCCCCCGGCGACAATTGCGGCAATGTCCACAGGCAATATGGCCTTCTCCGGTCACACGGTCTCCTTCTTTCACATTCGTCACTTCCGACCCCACAGCCGCAACATATCCCACATACTCATGACCAATGATCATCGGAGTTTTAATGGTTTTTTTTGCCCATTCGTCCCATTCATAAATATGAAGATCGGTACCGCAAATGGCGCTCTTTGTAACATTGATAATCACATCATTGTGCCCCGGCTCGGGAACCGGGACTTCCTGCATCCAAAGACCTTTTTCCGGTTTAGATTTTACCAGTGCCTTCATTGTTTTCATGATACCTGAATTTTAAATTTTTGCAACCCTTGTTCAATAATTCTTTGATGACCATTTAAAAGAACTGGTAGCAAAGAAACCTGCAATTTTTAGGATATCCGTTGGTTATCCACCATCAGAAAAATCTTTATTCATGCAAATTTACAACCCCGGCGGCAGACAAAAAACAACAAAGATCAGGTTATTAAAATTTTTCCACACAAGTAAGCTTATTCCCCCTTTTCGTTGGCTTCATTAATGCGGTTAAGATACTTATAAAATTCAACCTGAGAACGGAAAGGCACATCGCCGGAATTCGGTTTTCTCAATTCATTTTTAAGGTCATTATCCAGAATTCTCGCAGAACTGGTATCTTTCCACTGATAAAGAAACATATCTCTGAGCTGTTTCTTCAATTTCTCATCGTAAATGGGACATGCCACCTCTACCCGGCGATCGAGATTTCGTGACATCAGGTCGGCAGATGAAATGTATATCTTTTCCCTGTCACCAGCGCCTATGATAAACACCCTGCTGTGTTCCAAAAAACGATCGATCATCGCGATAGCCGGAACAGGTTCTTCATTTTTATCAAAACGGGGCAGCATGGAAAACATACTGCGCACATTCAGCCTTACATCCACCCCTGCCCTTTTGGCCTGATACAATTTGCGTATCACACTATAATCGGCCAGATTGTTAAGTTTTAACCACAACCGGGCTTCTCCGCCCTCTTTGGCAATCCGGATCTCCTTATTGATCAGCTCATTGAATTTTTTCCTGAGATAAAATGGCGAAAGCCACAAATGGCTATAACGGGCAATGCGATAATTCCTATCAAAGAAATCAAACACCGAAGCCACCTCACGCGTAATGCCTTCATGAGCTGTCATCAGCAAATGATCGCTAAAATAACGGGCGGTATCCTCGTTGAAATTACCGGTCCCTATGCAGCCATACCTGGAAATATGCCTTCCTTCTCTTCGTTCAACAAGGCAAAGTTTAGAATGAACCTTTAATCCTTTCACCCCATAAATAACCTTAACCCCGGCATCCTGAAGCCGGTTGCCCCATTGAATATTGGAAAATTCATCGAAGCGTGCCTGAAGTTCCAGTACCACAGTTACACTTTTCCCATTACGCGCAGCATTAATAAGGGCATCCATCACAGTGGACCGCTTAGCAACCCGGTAAATGGTGATCTGGATAGTCGTCACACTCGGGTCGATGCTGGCCTCACGAAGAAAATCGATGAAATGCAGGAAAGAATGATAAGGAAAATGCAACAATATATCCCGTTGTTTCAGCACGGGAAAAACAGACTGCCCGTTGGGGTAATACTCGTGCCTGATGGGGGGAAGCGGCTCATAAACCATATCGCTTCCACCAATCTTCGGGAAATCCATGAAGTCTTTGAAATTGTGATAGCGCCCTCCCTGTATGATCGCATCCTCTTTCGTAAAGTGCAGCTTTCGAAGAAGAATCTCCAGAAGATCTTCAGGCATTTCCCTGTCGTAAACAAAACGGACAGGCGGGGCGTCTTTCCGTCGCTCCAAACTTTGGGCAATGGCATTCACATAACTCTCGGAAATATCATCAGTAATATCCAATTCGGCATCACGAGTCAATTTAAAGGTATATGCCCCGATCTCATCAAAATCAAACATGTAAAATATGTCCTTCAACTCGTAACGAATCACATCATCCAGCAACAAAAGGCTGGTGGAACGATCAGTCGAAGGGACGATAAAAAATCGACCGAGAGAGTCAACCGGAAGCTCAAGAAGGGCATAGACCGATTTTCCGGTTTCAAACTTACGCAATATCACCCCCAGATAAATGGCATCATCTTTCAGATCGGGAAGCGGACGGCGCTTGGATATAATCACAGGCATAAGCTTGGGACGGACTTTGTGCTCAAATATCCTGCGCACATAATCGCCCTGTTTCTCATTCAGGGAGTTTTCATCCAGCACAAAAACATTGTGTTCTTCAAGTTCCTTGATGATCTGTTCATAAATTTTCCCAAACTCAACCCCCTGTTCCTTCACAAGTCGATTGATTTTTTTGAGGGTATCCCGGGGTGAAGTCCCGTCAAACTCATCATCCTTCCCTAACTGAAGCAAGCGTTTCAGAAGGGCCACCCGCACACGAAAAAACTCATCCAAATTGTTGGAATATATGCCAAGAAATTTAATCCGCTCAATAAGGGGAACTTCTTTCCTGGAAGCCTCCTGCAAAACCCGCGCATTAAAATAAAGCCAGCTCAGTTCTTTCGACCGGTATTTAGAATATATCATAATTAATAGTGTCTGTCCATAAATCTCGTTATCAAATCATTAAAAATCTCATACCAGCACTGGCAAAAACCAAAATAATGATCTGATCTATACTTCATTCGAATTTAATACCACAGTCAAAGCAAAACTAAAAGATATTGATTTTGTTGATGTGTTCCAAATGTTAAATTTCTGA
>JBNJDH010000469.1:0-2862 GCA_051744695.1 Bacteroidota bacterium
GAAAATATTGGGTTTCTCGACGCGTCGTTCTCTGCCTCTGCTCGGCAAAACTACTTTAAACAGGTGGGTTCAACGTCATAAAAGAAATCTTGTAGGGGAGGAAAATACTCATCCTTCTGTTTATCTCTTTGTGGATGAGTTTACCAACTACAATGATGTTTCAATCGGACAGAAAACTCTGAAATTGCTTGAAGCACTTGGATATAATGTAAAAATTATCAGTGGCATGGAAAGCGGGCGGACCTGGCTTTCCAAAGGACTGGTCAGAAAAGCCGCCCGGATAGCCACTCAGAATGTAGAGCGATTGAAGGAGGTGGTGAAAGAAGAATCCCCGCTTTTAGGCATCGAACCTTCTGCATTGCTTACTTTTCGGGATGAAACCATCGATCTCGTGCCTTCTCATTTGAAAGATGCTGCCCGGAGCCTGTCCGGCCGGGCCCTGCTGTTGGATGAATTTCTGACAAAAGAAGCAGAAAAAGGCCGGATCAATTCTTCTCAATTTGTTGCTGCCCGGCAAAAGATCAAACTTCACGGTCATTGCCATCAAAAGGCCATGGCTTCACTGACGCCTACAATCAAGATGTTGCAAATTCCGGCAGGGTATGAAGTTGAAGTGATTCCGTCAGGATGTTGTGGCATGGCCGGCTCATTTGGCTATGAAGCCGAACATTATGATGTTTCGATGCAAACGGGTGAGCTGGTTCTGTTTCCGGCTGTCCGGGAGAAACCCCCCGGGACGTTAATCGCGGCCCCTGGTACCAGTTGCCGTCACCAGATTAAGGACGGAACAGGTGAGCGGGCTTTTCATCCGGTGGAAATCTTATATGATGCGCTTATTTAGTGTTTGTCTATAAAGTCCAATTTCTCCGTTACGCCACTTTTGAAAACGCTCATTTACGAGAGTAAAATCCCTGATTTTCAAAAGTGGCAAGCCTTGAGCTTGAACTTTATAGAACAAACACCCCAATTTATAGACGGGCACTATTTAGAGTCTGTCCATAAAGTACCACTTGCTGCGTTACGCGAAGCCGCAAAAATACTCATTTACGTGAGTAAACTGCGTTTTTTGCCGCTTCCAGGCTTTGCAATTGGCTCTTTCTGAACAGACACATGATCACCAACACACTTTGTCCACTTTATAGACGGATACAATTTAGGAGTTTTTGGCTGGTTCTTGCCAGATGTCGATCAGCCATTTTTCGGGAATGTGATGGTGGATGATATAATCGACCAGGTTGAACCACCGTTTGCTTCGCGCCAAAATTTGAGAGTCTGAAGAGATTACCGTTTGTCCTGCATTGGCAACTGTGTTGTCGGTTTGGTCGGCCAGTTTGGTTTCCCAGTTGATGTTTTCCTCTTTTCCCATTTCTTCAACCAATTGGGCCAGTCGCCCCGAATTGCTCACTGGTTTGTCGAAAATCCAAAGAACCGGTCCGGTGTTGAATGTTTTAAAGAACCTGGCTGCAAGGGTGATGGCATAAGGTGTTTCGTGAATTTTCCGGTAGGAGCCGTGCAGGCCCGAAATGTCTCTGATCAGTCCGTCCCTGCCTTTGAAAAGCGGAGCTCCGCTAAGGGCCGCTTCCAGGATGATCAGAAGATTAAAACCATCAATGACCACTGGAGAATGGGGTAATTCTCCGGGGCTGAGCAGACCCCGTGCCGCAATTTCCTTTACCAGACTTTCGGGTTGGCAGCAGCGGTCCAGGGCTTTTCTCTGACGTTCGTGCAGTTTGAAATGATCACCCACCAGTTTCAGGGCAGATTTTGCGGTGTAATCCCTGTCGAGCAGCCAGCAATAGTCTTTAGCGGCCGCCGAAAGGACCGGTATCTGGTCTTTGGCAAAATAAAGATGGTCTCGCGGACCGGGCCCCCTGTGTTTGCGACTATCTGGTGACATAATCCCGGATCAAAATGGATGGATGCCCTACGAATTTAAGGATTATTTTTGGGTTACCAGAGCGACTTCAGATTGTAGGAGACCATTAATTCATGTGTGCCACTGTTGACATGTGCCAGTTTGTTGAGTGTGAGGTCAAAGGCATAACCGGCTGTTTAGTTTATCTGTGATTTTTATGTTGAAAAATAGCCAGATGGCATCTCCTGTTCGGTAGTATGCTCCCAGGCCAAAATTGGGGGTGGTTAATTTTTGAGTCCCGTGTCATTTTCAAGGACATCTATGGTAACGGGCTTTCCGAAGTATGAGGTTTTTTTAGGTTTTTGTAAAAAACCTTGCATTTAAATCCTGCAATTACAGTCTGCGGGTGTTTTTAATCTCTTTTAATCGATCAGTAACCTTTTCACATGCCGGTCATAAAGGTTTTCAAAAACACACTGTCCGACAACATCCACGTGTTTTTTAAGCAGCGCATTAAATTGGTCAATGTGTTCGGCAGCCAGTTTATAGCCCACATGGACCAGCTGGCGCAGATGCGGGTTATATTGCGGGTTGTCGGGGATATGTCTCAGGGCGTTGGCAAATTCTTCCCCGGTCCAACCTTTTACTTCCATGGCCGATGGCAGTTTACTTTCGTCTATGTCGATGACATCGGCATAGGGCGCACAAAGTTGGGACACATTGGTCAGGGCACGTGAATACAAATCCTTTACAAAAGCCAGAGCCTCTCCGCCGCCCAGGGCCAGTCCGATGACTTCTTCCAGCCATGTTGTTCCGGCCGTTTTCAAATGGAACCCTTTATCGTGTTTCTTCGAAAGTTCCTTTATGACCGGATAGATGGAGAATTTATCGGATCCTGAATGAATGCTTTGTTTCAGCTCCTTTGGCAATCCAAATTTTTCTATAGCCAGGTCGATGGCCATCAAATTGGCCTCATATTCTTCCCTGAATGCAGCAACATCCCCCTG
>JBNJDH010000470.1:0-2860 GCA_051744695.1 Bacteroidota bacterium
GTAATTAAACAAAATCCGGACTATTAGCTTTTATTGATAAATTTAATTAAACAACCATAAATTAGTTCTTTCTAATTATCCCAATTAATTTATGGTTGTTTTTTTTAAAACCATAGAAGCGAAATATTTGCATTGTCGGTTCATTTAATATTAACTCTTTTTTAAAAATTTAAAAAGCATGAATAATCAATTTTTAGATCGGCGTTCTTTTTTGAAATCGGGATCGATAGCATTTGGATTAGCAGCTATCAATCCAGTAAGGGCATTTGCTTCACCCCAAAAAGCTAAAATCAATGATTCGCGAATCAAACTTAGTCTTGCAGCCTATTCTTTCAATTCCCAATTCAGAAACGGAGAATTAACCATGGAGGAATTTATCGATTATTGCGATAAATTAAATCTGGATGGCACGGAACTTACCTCCTATTTTTTCGATTCAGAAGAGGATTCCTATTTGCTTGGATTAAGAAATAAATGTTTTCATTTAGGTTTGAACATCAGCGGGACAGCTATCGGGAATAATTTTGTTACTCCTGATATAGATGAAAGACAGGAACAAATTAACGAAGCAAAAGAATGGATTGATAAGGCTGCGATACTTGGTGCTCCATCCATCAGGGTTTTTGGAGGAGGAAATATTCCCGATGGATATTCGGAGGAGGATGCTTATAACTGGGTCATTCCGTCATTACAAGAGTGTGTAGATTATGCAAGTGAAAAAGGAATTGTACTGGCCATTGAAAACCACGGAGGTTTTCCCACCACCTCCGAGCAAGTGATTCGGATCATTCAGGAAATTGATTCACCTTGGTTTGGTGCCAATCTGGATACAGGTAACTTTTCAGGAGATTGGTACAGGCAGATGGCGGAAATTATACCCTATGCGGTAGTTGTTCAGTTAAAAGTGAATGTAAGATCAACGGTAAAAGATGGAAAACCTGTCACCACGGATGCGGAACGCGTCGTGCGAATGCTTAAAAATGAGGGATATAGGAGATATCTGGTTCTCGAATATGAAGAAGACTCCCCTTTTGAAAATATTCCGGCATGGATTGACAGGTTAAAGGAGTGTATCGGATAATTTATTGTGTTTTCTTATTAGTTATTTGAAGGTTTTCTATTTCAAACTTCTTCAGAAATTTTGATGTTATTTTATTTAATTGCCAATTATTTCAAGATTAACAGGTTATTTAGTTTAAATTCTTAGGGGGACATAATCATGAAAGCAACAAATCGTCGTGAATTTTTAAAAACAACCACAACAACAGCTACAGGCTTAATATTGAGTGTGCCTGTTGTAAAAAGTGGATTTTCAAACAAAAGCCCAAATGACATCATCAACGTTGCCGTTGTGGGTATAAGAGGCAAAGGTGGCATATATGGTGGTGGAGGCCACTACCTGAATTATTGTAAAATGCCCAACGTAAGGGTTACAACATTATGCGATATTGATGAAAGACTATTTCCGGAAGCAGTAAAGAATGTGGAAAAGTTTGGAGGTAACACACCAAAGACAGTGGTAGATTTCCGTGACCTTTTAGATGATAAAGATATCGACGTTATTTCAATTGCAACACCCGATCATTGGCATGCCTTACAGACCATTTGGGCCTGCCAGGCAGGGAAAGATGTGTACGTGGAAAAACCAATTTCCTATAATATTGATGAAGGGCGCAAAATGGTTCAAGCTGCCAGAAAATATGGCCGCATAGTGCAGACCGGCACACAAAGAAGAAGCAACCCGGTTACCACAGAGGCTATTAAATTTATACACGATGGTAAGTTGGGAGATATTTATATGGGTAGAGGCATCGTATATGGTCATAGAGGAAATATTGGGCACGTAAAGGATAGTCCAATTCCGGAAGGAGTTAACTGGGATCTTTTTCTTGGTCCGGCACCTTACCGGCCTTTTAATAAAAACAGATTTCATTATAACTGGCATTGGTTTTGGGACACCAGCACCTCAGAGTTTGGAAATAACGGAACTCATTCAATGGATCTTATTCGTTGGGGAATGAATAAACGCGTTCATCCGGTAAAGGTTCATAGCACAGGAGGTTTTTATGGATGGGATTCAAATCAGGAGATCCCCAATCTTCAGGTTGCCACATATGAATATGACGATGGAACTATTATGGAACTTGAAGTTCGCAGCCTATATACGAATCCTGAATTTGGTGGAAAAAGTGGAAGTTTTTTTTATGGAACTGAAGGATGGATGTATTTGGGAGGTGGGGAATTTAAAACTTTTTTTGGTACTAAAGACGAGCCAGGCCCAAGCATGTCGGATTCAGATGTAGAAATGCCTGTTTTGAAAAATATTGCCGATGCCGAAACCGATGATTCCGTGAAGGTTAGAGACCTTGAATATGCCCATTTCAGTAATTTTATTGACTGTGTCAGATCAAGGAAATGGCAGGATCTGAATGCTGATATATCGGAAGGTCATATGTCAACTGCATTTGCACATCTGGGAAATATCTCATATCGGACCGGACGAAAACTCACTTTTAATTCACATGCTGAAAAATTTATAAACGATGAGGATGCAAATTCATACCTGACCCGAAATTATCGTTTTCCTTATGTTGTTCCTGAGAAAGTTTAATGAAATTATTAAAATAATCATATGACAAAAAGAAGAGATTTTATAAAAAAAAGTGCGATTGGCACAGCGGGAATTGCCATTGGTGGTATGGGTTTCAGTTCGAAATCGTATGCTTCAATAATGGGTTCAAACGAACGCATTAACCTTGCGGTTATTGGCATTCGCAACCAGGGAAGTGTTCATATTAATAATTGGTGCAACCTGCAAAAGAGCCATAATGTAAAAATAAAAACCCTCTGCGATACTGAT
>JBNJDH010000471.1:0-2851 GCA_051744695.1 Bacteroidota bacterium
AATGCTTCACGAGCTACATCAAGAGCCACATTTCCACCTCCAATGACTATTATTTCCTTCCCGACACTTCTTTGTTTCCCGATTTTATTATCGCTCAGAAATTCAATGGCCAACGTGCATTTTTCATAATTTCTGACTTTGGTGGAGCGGCTTTTTGTATAACCTGTACCCAGAAAAACAGCTTCATTCGCTTTCAGAAGGTCTTCGAACATCACATCTCTGCCTATACGGGTGTTGAAAATGAATTCAACGCCCAGTGATTTTATGTAGTTTATATCTTTATCAATGCTTTCCAGGGGTAACCGGTAGACAGGCGGGCCGGTCCTCATTGTTCCACCGCCTCCGGGCAAAGCATCGTAAACCTTAACTTCATGTCCTTTTAACCGGAGAAAATAAGCCACGGATAAACCACCCGGACCCGCGCCGATGGCAGCAATTTTTTTACCGGTGGGTGATCCCGGGTTCAATTCCAACGCTGATGTAAAGTCTTTGATCGTATCGGCCACGTATCTTTTGAGCCATCGTATTGATAGGGCTTCTCCCCTGATACTCAGTGAACAGGCATCTTCACAATGGGCCATACATACTCGTCCGCAAATGGAAGGAATGGGATTGTCCTCATAGATTTTTTTCAACGATTCTTCCGGTTTATCCTCATAGATTGCCTGTATATAGTCTGAGATTTTCAGATGTGCCGGGCAGGCTTCTTCACAAAGTTTACATTCCAGGCACCTGGAGGCTTCTTTCATTGCTTCTTCCTTGCTGTAACCTAAAACCTGCTCAATAAACGAGAGTTTACGTTCATCGGGAGCAACCATAGGCATAGGTACCCTTTCGGGTTCAAATAAAGCAAATTTAATATCTGAAACAAAGCCATCATAATCTTTTTTACGATGAGATAAACTGGCTTTTAGTACTGAATATTCTTCGGAAGAGAAATATTTTTCGGATTCTGTTTGCTGGTCTTTCGGAATAAATACAAAAGTTTTCGTGTCAAAATGGATATGAAAATAATCCCTCGTAAGTTTTAACGAACCGGCAGGGCAAATGTCAACGCATAATCCACAGAAACAGCATCGTCCATAATCCAACCGGGGCCGTTCGTTTTTCTTTCCGGGTTTGGATTCCAATTCCGTTCTTTCTATCATTTGAATGGCCTGGTTGGGGCAAATATCCATACAGTTGCCGCAACCTGTACATTTATCCCAATCATTCACATGAAATCCCCTGTACCTCAGGGCAGGTTCTTTCTGTTCGAAAGGATACCTGATTGTCTTTGGCTTTGCAAAGAGGAACTTAATTGCCTTAAAAGGTTTCAAAACGCTATTGTTCATTATTTTAAATTTTCCTTTTTTACCGATCAATTTCCGGAGCTGTTATATATAAACTAATCATGATATTGCCTACATCGGCAATACTTTCATTTTCAAGCGCTTTCTCCAGTATGGTAAGCCCATGATTATAGGAAGGGGTCCTGAAATGTGCCCGGTAAGGCCTGTTTTCGCCGTTGCTTACCAGATACAACCCCAGTTCCCCTCTCGATGACTCACATCTTACATAGGCTTCCTTGTTGGGTATCTTCCATTTGAATGGATTGGGCATTTTGTTGTAAACTTTTCCTTCCGGCATTTTATCGAGCAGTTTAAAGATCATGTGGACACTTTCGATCATCTCATCCCGCACCACCCAAATCCGGGAGTAAGCATCTCCTTCAGTCCGTGTGGGAATTTCCCAATCTACCTGGTTATAAGCTGCATAGGGTTCTGTTTTGCGAATATCCAGTTTCATGCCGGTAGCCCGGAGCACTTGTCCCACAGCGCCCATTCTTTTTGCTTCTTCCAGGGTTATTTTCCCAATATTTTTAGCCCGCTTGTAAAATATACGGTTGTTAAAGAACGTGTCATCATAATCCGGGACACACTTACCAATAGCGTGTAGTGTATTGATTATTTTATCTTTAAATCCGTCCGGAAAATCACGCCTGACACCCCCGGGCCAAATATAAATGTGGTACACCCTGCCTCCCGTAAGTTCTTCAAAAAGATCCAGTATAAGATCGCGGTGATACATTGCCCAGTTGGCCACCGTATCGAAACCCAGCATATTGGCATAAGCCCACAACCCAAATAGATGGGACCCGATCCGGGCGAGTTCGAGGTAAATGCTTCTTATAAACTGTGCCCTTTCAGGAACTTCTATACCGGCTAATTTTTCAACCGCCATGGCATACATCAGTTCCATGTGATCGGGTTCAACTACATTTATCCTGCAAACCAAAGGGAAGTTCTGTATCCATGTTCGTTGTTCCATGAGCTTTTCGAATCCGCGATGCAGAAATCCGGGATTGGCAGTTGCTTTCACAATACGATCCCCCGCAACGTTTAAGGTGATGCTGAAATTTCCCACCATCCCAAGGTGTTGTGGACCAAAATATAGTTCGAGTTCTCTCATTTTCCTCCTTTTTTGTCATTCACAAATGGAACCTGATCAAAAATTTCACTTACATATTTTCGCGTATCGAAATCTTTTCTGAAAGGAGGAATTTCATATTCCCTTTCGAGTAAAAGCGGTATTAATCTCGGGTGCTCCTTAAAATAAATGCCGTAAAGCTCGTGTAATTCCCGTTCATAAGGTTCGGCATTCTCAAAAATGTCTGTTACTGTTTTAAATTCCGATTTTTCTCTTGATATTCTTGTTTTAACCAGTATATTCATTTTTCCCAATTCCCGATTCTCTGTATATGCAGAAAGAATATAAACAAGTTCGAATTCGCTGTCTTTAATCCAGTCAATGCAGGACACAAGTGCCAGGTGGTCATATCCCCTGCTCTTGAGGAAACTTAAAACAACGA
>JBNJDH010000472.1:0-2835 GCA_051744695.1 Bacteroidota bacterium
AGTCGCCCCAGGAGTGTATAATGATCCTTATCGAGACCCTTTTATCTGCATATGCCCTCTGGAGTTATTATTCCAACCATCCCTGGAGGGCGTTATGACGGATGAGAAGAAAAACACCTCCCGCATGCAATCCAGTTCGGCCACATTCTCCGATCCTTCACAACTCCGCGAACAAGCAGAGCGAAAAGCTCGATCCATTCCTCAACCCGATTTTTCTTCCATGACACCCCAAGAAATTCAACAAAAGTTTTATGAATTGCATGCAAAGCAGATTCAGGCCGAGCTTCAAAACGAGCAGTTGCGCAGCCAGCGTGAAGAAAGGGATGATCAGGCTGAGCTACTCAGTACAGTCACCGAAAATATGCTGGATATAGTTTCGCTGACCGATATGGAAGGAAACATCTGTTTTGCCAACAAAGCCCATGAAAGCCTCGGTTATGAAACGGAATTTTTGGTCGGGAAAAATGTCATGGATTTTGTCCATCCTGAAGATCTGCCGTATGTAAGACATTCATATCAGAAACTATTCACATCACCTAATTTCCACAGGATCTCTTTTAGATACAGGTGCTGTGAGGGGTCTTATCTTTGGCTTGAAACCAGAGCCGTATTTCTAAGGGATAAACAGGAGAATCCGCAAAAGATTATATTCAGTTCAAGGGACATCACCGCGCGGAAGCAGGCGGAGGAGGCCTTACGGGAAAGTGAAAACAAATTTTATCGTTTAATTGAAGAAACCCCTGTTTCTATAATGCATTTTGACAAAAATGGAATAGTGAAATTTGTAAACAAATGGCATATTGATGTTTTTGCTAAAGGCATGCTTGGCAGGGACTTTTTTATAAATAAAAAAATTACAGATCTTCCCGGCATTCAAAGTGCCGGCATAGGTCCAGAGCTGGAAAAGATATTAAAAGGGGAAACTGTGGTGCTGGATCAGGTGCATATCCCTAAGTTTGCAGCAGGCCATGAAGGGTATCAATGCATGAGAGGCGTGCCATTTTTTTGTAATGGAGAGATCTCAGGAGGGATATTAATCAGAGAGGATATCACAGAGTGCAAGCAGACAGAAAAAAATCTATGTTACCAAAAGCAGCTCTTGGAGACCATAATAAACGGCACTTGGGATGTTCTGGCTATCCAATACCCGGATCACACTATAGAGCGCTACAATAAGGCTGGATATGAGTTATTGGGCCTGCCCCCGGACAAGGTAGATGGCAGAAAGTGTTTTGAGCTCATAGGCCGTGACCGGGAATGCTCCCCTTGTGCTACTCAGCAGGCATTGCAATGTAAAGAGCCGGTAAATATAGAAAAATACGTTCCGGAGTTGGGCAAACATCTGGACTGCCGCAGCTCGCCCGTATTGGATGAGAGCGGCGATATTATCAGAATAGTGGAGCATCTCCGGGATATCACCGAGCGAAAGCAGGCCGAAAAAGAAAAGGAAAAATTGCAGGTCCAGCTTCGCCAATCCCAGAAAATGGAGGCAATCGGGACACTGGCAGGGGGCATTGCACATGATTTCAACAACATCTTATCCTCCGTACTCGGATATACCGAACTTTCAATGGAGGAGGTTGAAAAAGACACGCTTTTGCATCAAAACTTGTCCCAGGTGTTTGCAGCAGGCAACCGCGCCAAAGACTTGGTTAAACAGATTTTGGCCTTTGGCAGAAACATGGAGCAGGTATTTATACACACACCGATAGAGCCTTTAGTCAAAGAGGCGCTGAAGATGCTTCGTTCCACATTTCCATCATCCATTGAAATTAGAGAAAGCATCAACATAGAGCAGGGGGTTGTTTATGCCGATCCCACCCAGCTCCATCAGGTAATTGTCAATCTTGCGACCAACGCCAAACAGGCAATGAGCGATAAAGGTGGTCTTTTAGAGGTAAGTGTTGAGACTGCGAGTTTCGATGAAAATATCCAAGAAAAATATCCAGACATACCCCCTGGAAATTATGTGCGGCTTTCAGTAAGCGATACAGGATGCGGAATTTCAGAGAAATATCTGGATAAAATTTTCGAACCCTATTTTACCACCAGTGAAACTGGCACAGGCTCCGGACTGGGACTTTCAGTGGTCCACAGCATTGTAAAAACCCATAATGGGCATATTACCGTTTACAGTGAATCAGGGAAAGGGACAACCTTTCACGTCTATCTCCCATTGGCTGAACAGGAACGAAGCCGGGTTGCATCTCCTGTGCAAGAATATGAAGCATTGCAGACAGGTACGGAAAACATCCTTATTGTGGATGACGAGAAGCCGATTGTTGAAATGCAGCAGCAAATCCTTGAGGGCTTGGGATACAAGGTCACATCACGGACCAGCAGCGCAGAAGCCCTGGAGTCCTTTCGCTCAGATCCCAATGAATTCGATATTGTTATCACTGATATGACGATGCCGAATATGACCGGAGACAGACTTGCACTGAAGATAAAAAAAATCCGCCCTGATGTGCCGGTGATTTTATGCACCGGGTTTAGCGAGAAGATCAATCAACAAAAAAATGGAGACCCGGGAGTCGAGGGTTGCATGATGAAACCGGTTACCAGAACGGAATTGGCAAAAACGGTAAGGACAATATTGGACAAGTTTATCCACCCGGGCCTGTAAATTTTAACCTGTTTCCGGTGTATTTTTTTCAGAAGATTTGGCCTATCTCAAAAATTGCTATCGGTCAATATTCCTGGGCCTCCCCGAATTTGCGTCTTGAATCCGCCATTCCTCAATCCCGCCTAATCCGAAATACTGCCAGGCCATAGCCGTAAGGTGGGCTTTTGAGCCCAGAACTTTTGTGAAGACGGCGCCCTGGACAAGACGTT
>JBNJDH010000473.1:0-2834 GCA_051744695.1 Bacteroidota bacterium
TATTATTGTTTGCATTGGTAAAACATACCTACACTCAAACTTTATCAGAAGATACAATAGATATTGAAGAGGTTGTTGTTACTGGTAACCGGATTGAAGTTGCCAAATCTAACGTTCCGTTGAGTGTCTCTTCTATTAGCAAGAAAGAAATTAACAGGATGAATGAGACCAATATTTTACCCATGATTAGCAAAAAAACTCCCGGGGTTTTTGTTACTGAAAGGGGAGTTACCGGGTTTGGTTTGTCACAGGGATCTGCAGGGCATATCAACATAAGGGGAACTGGCGGCTCACCCAATACTCAGGCATTGATGCTTGTCGATGGCCATCCGCAATTTATGGGAATATTCGGGCATCCACTGCCGGATGCTTATGTCACTTCTGACATTGAAAAAGTGGAGGTTATAAGGGGCCCTGCCTCTATTCTCTATGGATCGAATGCTATGGGGGGAGTTATCAATTTAATTACTGAAAAACAGCAGAATGATGGCTTTCGGTCAAACTCAAAACTCATGTATGGATCTCATAATACACAGAAATACTCAACCAAAGCAGGGTATAAAAAGGATAATTTTAGCATCATGGGTTCATTGAACTATGATGAAACAGATGGGCACAGAGATAGCTCAGACTTTAATATTGTCAATGGATACCTGAAAACAAGCTACAATTTAAACGAACATTTTAAACTGAAAGCTGATGCCAGCCTGGCAAAATACAAATCTCAGGACCCTGGCCGTATTATGAGAACAGCTGGTAAATTGATTGATATACGAAGAGGAAGGGCTTCTTTCACTCTCGAAAATGACTATGAAGATGCACAGGGAGAAATGAAGCTTTATTACAATTTTGGAGAGCACGAAATCTCAGATGGTTTTCACTCGACTGATCATCTTTCCGGCGTTATGTTGTACGAATCTTTCAATCTTTTTCCTCAAAATCTGATTACGGTAGGGACAGAGTACAAAAATTATGGCGGTTTTGCTGAAAATACCAACGCAGGAATTGAATTTGGCGATAAAACAATTAATGAATTAGCAGCTTATGCCCTGATCCAGCAGCGTTTTCTTGACAAGTTTGTTATCAATTCCGGATTAAGAATGGAAAAGCATGAACTATACGGAGTTGAATGGGTTCCACAAGCAGGTTTTGCATATCACCCGTTCGTTAACACAACGCTGAAAGGCTCTGTTGCTAAAGGTTTCCGCAGTCCGACCATGATGGAGCTTTATCTTTTTGGCAGAGCCAATAAAGACCTGAACCCGGAACGTATGATGAATTATGAAATAAGCTTTCTCCAAAACTTCTCAAAGTTGAATATGGAAATGGAAATAACCGGGTTTGTAGCCCGTGGAGATAATATAATCCAAAGCGTGAATTTTGGGGAATTTAAAAATTCCGGGGAATTTAAGAAATCTGGTATTGAATCGGCTTTGAAATATGCATTCAATAAGAATTTGGATATTCAAACTCATTATACCTATTTAAATCTTGACGAACCGATTCTTGCAGCTCCCAAACACCAATTCTATTTTGGTGCCAATTATAGTCCCGGCCCGTTTAATATTCATTTGGATGTAGAACATATAAACGGCATATATACCATTACACGGGATCTTGAATCATTTGGTTTGTCGAGCCCCAAAACAGAAACTTACACTACATTAAATGGTAAGGTAAGTTATCAACTTAAACAGAACAGCCAGTTTTTTATCAGTGCAGAAAATCTCACGGGTACTGATTATAGCATAACTTATGGTTACCCCATGCCAAAGGCCACATTTTTTGGGGGTGTAAATTTTAATTTTTAATATCTATGAATGATGAAAACCTATTTGTTTTATATTCTGCTTATCATCTTAATTTACAGCCCAACGCAACACTATGCCGGTGAACCATCCAAAAATCCTGTAATCATAGATACAGACTGTGCCCCGGATGACTTTAGGGCGATTAATTATTTTTTTTCCGACAGGGAAATAGAAATTTTAGCTATTACATCAGAAGATGGCGTACTAGAGCCTGAAGAAGGTTATCTGAAGATCACCGCATTGTTGCGAGATTTGGGGCATGAAGGTATTCCTGCTTCGCAGGGAATCATTACTAAAAATGAAGCGCCTGATTGGCGGAATATAGCAAAGTCTGTTCAATGGGGCAAACCATTGGTTAGCTATTCTCAACCCCCAGAAATTAAAGAGTTTCTTGTGCAAACCATAACAGATGAAGAACGCCCGGTGGATATTATTTGCATGGGGCCACTGACGAATATCGCCAATGCTATTGTTATGGAACCTTCTATAAAAAAACAAATCAACCGAATAATCTGGTTTGATCAGTGCCAGCCCGGTAATAAATGGACAAACTACGGGATGGATTGCCTTTCAGGCGATTATTTGCTTGGCACACAGGTTCCGATTTATCGTATTAAAGCAGGAGATGAGGCTGTGAATTTTGATAAAACATTATTAGAGGAGATAGGGAAAATAAAGTCTCCTTCCGCTCAGAAAATATATCAAACTCATTCTGCAGATTCCCTGATTGACAGAATTGAAAAGAAGCATCTCAAAATTTGGGATGATCTTACAGCCATTTTTTATTTTTATCCTGAGCTGTTCCAAATAGATAAAAACCCGGAAGATACCTTAGGAAGTATTGTTCAACTAAAAGAAAAAGATATGCTACATGATAAGATTTTAGAAACATTAAATAAATACAATAAAAGCACGCGCACAGTTTTGAAAGCAGTGCCAGTTGACTCCAGCTACTACCAAGAAGATTTAGCACCTCACATTGATGAAATTATCCAAAGGCATGGAATACAGGAATGGGAGGCC
>JBNJDH010000474.1:0-2829 GCA_051744695.1 Bacteroidota bacterium
AACCGAATAAACTCTTTGCAGCCGCTTTTAAATTGCGCATCATCCCTTTGTAGCCCGTTCGCCGGATGGCGCTGCCGCGCGAGAGGTGATCGAAGGCATCTTCATCAAGGGCAAACCATTCATCCCTTGACATTTCTTTCAGCTCCAGCCGCAAATTGAAATCAGGTTCATGATGCGGCGGGGCTTTCCAGTTCCAGGGACAGACTTCCTGACAGATGTCGCAACCAAAGATCCAGCCCTGAAAGTGGTCAGCCATGTCAGAGGAGATGTCACCTTTATTTTCGATGGTCAGATAAGAGATGCATTTCCGGGCATCAAGCTGATAAGGCGCCACCAGTGCACCAGTCGGGCAGGCTTCCAGGCACCGTGTACATCCACCGCAGGCCTCTCGTATGAGAGAGCCGGGCGTTAATTCGATATCTAAAATAAGTTCGCCAATAAAGACATAAGAGCCAAGCCGCGGGTGGAGCAGGTTGGTGTTCTTTCCTATCCACCCCAAACCGGCACGGGCGGCCAGGGATCGTTCCGAAACGGGAGCTGAATCCACAAAAAAACGGCCGCCGGCATCCGGGGCCACTTCTTCCTGAATATAGCTCATCAGCTTTTTCAGCCGCTTCTTTAAAACTTTGTGATAATCGCGCCCAAAGGCATAACGGGAAATCTTAAATCCCGGACCGGGTTGGTCTTTTCGGGAAGGATTGTAATTCTGAAGAACAACGACCACGGAACGTGCCCCGGGAACCAGCATGGAAGGATCATTGCGTTTTTCCGCATTCCGCTCCATATAATCCATACCCCCCTGGTAACCCGACCGGAGCCATTCATCCAAAAAACGGTTTTCCTCGTTTAACGGGCCGGCACTCACGAATCCCACATCATCAAATCCCAGTTCCAGGGCCTTCTCCCGGATTAAAGATGATCGATGTTGCGCGATCAGGTCCATAAAGCTATGAATTAAAGAAGGCCCAATTCGAGCATGGCCTCCTCGGAAAGCATGTCCTTGGTCCAGGGGGGATCAAAAGTAAGATGCAACTCCACGTCTTCAATCCCCTCAATGGCAGAGACCTTATCGTAAACCTCTTCAGGAAGGGATTCAGCCACCGGACAATTGGGGGAAGTCAGGGTCATAACGATCTTCACTTTTCCCTCTTCAAGGACATTGATCTCGTAAATCAGTCCCAAATCATATATATTCACCGGTATTTCAGGGTCATATACAGTTTTCAGGACCTTAACGATTTCTGATTCTATATTTAAAAATTCTCCACTCATTTTTCCGGCGTTAGATGTTAGTAGCTCTGTCGCAGAGTCAGTAGTAGCTGAAAGCTCGAAGCTCGAAGCTGAAGAGAAAGGTTGCGCTCTTTTGCGACAAAATCAAAGAACTAACAAAATTAGTTAAACATCATAATTTTAAATAACTTAGGGTTTTTGTTAGATGAAAGACATCTTTAATTGCATTGACATACTGTTTTTGCAAACTATGGCAGATTGCTTCACCAGACACCTGTTGAATGGAAATACAAAATATCAACGGAATCTTTTCCTGCTATCAAACTAACAAAAAAAGACGCTTTCGGTTCAGCTCTTCTCTTGTTTGGCTTTAAAGGCCAGGGCATAAGCTTTGATCTGTCTGATCATGGCAACAAGACCGTTGCTGCGGGTAGGTGACAAATGTTCTTTCAGTCCGATCTCGTCGATAAAGTACAACTCGGTATTCAGGATTTCATCGGGTGTATGGCCGGAAATGACTCTAAGCAGAAGAGCCACGATGCCTTTCACTATAATGGCATCGCTGTCGCCCTGGAATTCAATTTTTCCGTCGTTCATTTCGGCATGAAGCCAGACTTTTGACTGGCAACCGTCGATCAGGTTCTGTTCCACACGATGCGCCTCATCAAAATTGTCAAGCTCATTCCCCATTTCGATGAGCAGGGAATATTTATCCATCCAGTCGTCAAAGGCTGAAAATTCTTCTATGATCTCGTCTTGTTTCTCGTTTATGGTCATGGTGCATTTATTTTTTACAAAGATAGCAACAATAACTGGTCCGTCATTATTCCAGCATGGGTGCTATCCGGTTGATCCCTCCGGCCAGGGAGTCAACTTCTTCGAAGGTGTTGTAAAAAGCAAACGATGCACGAACCGTGCCGGAAATACCAAAACGATCCATCAATGGCTGGGCACAATGATGTCCGGTGCGCACGGCTATTCCGAGTTTATCGAGCAGAGTGCCCACATCAAAAGGATGCGCACGTCCCAGAAGAAAAGAGATGACCCCCGATTGTTCCCCGGCTTCACCGACAAACCGGATGCCCGGAATTTTTCTTAAAGTCTCCAATGCATAATGGAAAAGCTCATGCTCATAACTCCATATCTGCTGAAGGCCTGTTTCATTGAGATAATCTATGGCTGCTCCAAGCCCGATAATCCCGGCATAATTGGGTGTTCCGGCCTCGAATTTGTAAGGCAGCTCATTGAAGGTGGTCCCGTCAAACGAGACCTTATCGATCATTTCACCGCCGCCCTGGTATGGCTTCATCTGTTCCAACCAGCGGCTTTTTCCATAGAGCACCCCCGTACCGGTGGGCGCATACATTTTATGACCACTGAACACATAAAAGTCACAATCCAACGCCTGCACATCCACTGTTGTATGATGAATGGCCTGGGCCCCGTCAATCATCACGGGCACATCATGACGATGGGCGGTTTCAATGATCTTCTTGACCGGGTTAATGGTTCCCATCACATTGCTGATATGGGTAACGGCAACCATTTTGGTCCGCGGAGAAAGCATCTCTTCAAAACCGCTCAAATCCAATTCTCCCT
>JBNJDH010000475.1:0-2824 GCA_051744695.1 Bacteroidota bacterium
AAAAAAGTTTGGGGCATAATGCCATCCATGACAGAATCAACGGGGCCCTGAAAGGGGCCTATTTGAATAACCCCGGGTGCAAACTCGGGGGATGGGCAACTATTAATAATCTGAATTTTTGCATATTACAAAAATCTGTCATTGGTAACGAAGTGAAGCAATCTCTATTTGTTTTACCGGACACCAGTGTTTCAAAAATGACAATAGTATTAAGAAAAAATGATGTTCTGATATTAGGTGTTTTGTTAATATCGGTATCAGTATTTAGCCAGGATAGTAGCAAATTTGTCAGATCATCTATCCTTCTCGTGGAAGGGAAAAATAAAAACTGGTGCCTTCTCCGGGTTGCGATTCCATCCAGATTTTCCCGTTGAGCAATTCTATGAGTTCAAGACAGATGGCAAGGCCGAGCCCCACTCCGTCGTGAAGTTGCGTGTCGGTATCTCCTGAGCGGTAAAAGCGGTCAAACACTTTGGCTTGTTGTTCTTTCGTAATGCCTTGGCCTGTGTCTTTGACAAAGAAAAGCAATTCGCCTTGTTTTTTGGTGTATCCGAATTGGATATTTCCATCTTCGGTGTATTTGATGGCATTGCTAAGGAGGTTGGTCAGGATTTGGTCCAGTTTGGCGTGGTCGGTTTGTATGTTGATTTCGTCTTCATCTCCGGGAATCAGTATCATATCCAGGTTTTTGGACAGGGCCTGAGGCCTGAAGAACGCATACATGTCCTGCAAAAACTTGTTCAGCGGAAACCGGCTGGGTTTTAGAACCACGTCGCCGGTTTCGATTCGGGAGAGTTCCAGCACGTTGTTGAGAATGCTTAATAGTTTGTGTCCACTGGTCTGCACAATGTCAATGTATTCGTTCCTCTGATCAGGGGTGAGGATATCGTCCCTGATGAGGTCGGAGAAGCCAATGACGGCATTTAGCGGAGTCCGGATTTCATGTGAAACATTTTGGAGAAAAGCAGTCTTCAGGCGGTCATTTTCTTTCAGTTTTTTCTCGTAATTTTTTCGCTCCGAAATATCGCTGATGAATCCTTCGATGGCTTCCACTTCTCCGTTCCTGGGAATGATGGCTTCTCCCTGCTCCCATACCCATTTGGAAGTTTGGTCCCTTGTAATGATTCGGTATTCGGTCTTGTAAGGCTGTCGTTTGATGATGGCTTGCTGAACTTTCTCCCATACCCGGTTGCGGTCTTCGGGATGGATAAGGTCCCCGTACTTGACCTGGTGTCCGGTCATGATCTCTTCCGGGGTGTAACCGGTGAGTTCCAGGCAGCCTTTGCTGATGTACTCCATATCCCAGGAAGGTGTGTTCAAACAACGGAAGGCCATTCCAGGAAGGTTGTTGAGCAAGGTTTTCAGGTAATTGCGGTTTTTTACGAGTTCCTGTTGATGTCGACGTTCTTCGGTCTGGTCTCGGAAAACCAATACGCTCCCTGTAATGGTTCCGTCGTCGGAGAAGATCGGGGCTCCGCTATCGACAATTGGGATCTCGCTTCCATCACTTGTTACAAGAAGGGTTTGATTGGCCAGTCCCACAATCCTTCTTTCACTGTAAATTCTCTCAACCGGGTTCCCCAAGGTCTCATGCGTCTCCTCATTGATGATCCGGAAGATGGTATGTATGGGTTTTCCCCGGGCATCTTGTTCTTTCCAGCCGGTGAGTCTTTCGGCCACGGTGTTGAGGTTGAGTATTTTCCCCTGCAGGTCGCAGGTGATTACAGCGTCCCCTATGCTGTAAAGGGTGGTGCGGAACAGCTTTTCGCTTTGCCGGAGGGCTTCTTCCGCCTGTTTTCGTTTTGAGATGTCACGCACAAAAGAAAAGGAGATGTCTTCTCCTTCGTATTGCATATAGGTGACGGTCACCTCTACAGGGATTAGGGTTCCGTCCTTTCGCCGATTCAGCGTTTCGATGGTTCCCGATCCATTGGCTTTGATATTTTTCCGGTGGCGGTGCCATTTTTCTTTTTCGGGTCTTGAAAAGTTGGGGTCGATGTCGAAGACAGTCATGGAGAGCAATTCTTCTTCCGAATACCCCAGATCTATGCATGCCTGGCGGTTCACGCTTAAGATGCGCCCGTCTTTTTCGGAAACATGAAAAATGCCGACACCTGCATGATCAATGCAAAACCGGTCCAGACTTGCTTGCCGGGTGAGGTCGTTGTTTTCAGATTGTGCCATAGACAGGAGAAAGTTGGGATTTAGTTAGAAACAACACAGGGGATCCCGAAATTGTATTGTTTTGTCTTGGTTTCAACATCGGATTCTTCCATTCCTTCAGGTTCATTCTTTGAAAATATCTGCAACGACCGGATGATTCTTACCGTGCAAAAAGCCCCAGCAATTCCCGTGTTTCTCCGGCAATTTCGAACAATTCATCCATGGTTTTCAGCCGCCAGGTCCAGTTTCCTTCACTAACCGAGGGGCGGTTCATTTGGGCCTCCGGACCTTTCCCTGTGAGGTCCTGAACAGGCACAATCACCAGTTGGGCCTGTGAAGCCCAGGCCAGCCGGGTGAATACTCTGTGAATGTTTTTACTTTTAATCTTATTGCCTGTATACAGTTTGATCCTTTTACGGGCAGCTTTGTCCAGTTCGTTCCTGTACCATCCCTGCACCGTGTTGTTGTCGTGCGTTCCTGTATAAACCACGCTGTTAAATGTATGGTTGTGGGGGATGTGGACCGATTCGGGCAGGTCGTCGCCAAAGGCAAATTGTAACACCCGCATGCCCGGGAGGTCGAATGCATCGCGAAGGTGATAGACTTCTTCATCGATGTCGCCCAGGTCCTCGGCAATGAACGGCATGTTGGGGAATTCTTT
>JBNJDH010000476.1:0-2810 GCA_051744695.1 Bacteroidota bacterium
ATCATCGGCATTTGAAATGTTTATCCTTCCCGAGATGTTTTCCACTGGATTTACCATGTCTCCGGAAAAATTTTCCCGGGAGGATCTTGATGTGGTACCGGACTGGATGAAAAAACTGGCGACAGAAACCAACAGCGCCATTGCAGGCAGTTCTGTGGCCCTGGACGAAAACGGGTATTACAACCGGTTTTATCTGGCTCATCCCTCTGGTAAGATTGATCATTACGACAAGCACCACCTCTTTCGCATGGGAGAGGAGCAGAACCATTACCAGGCCGGAGACAAGCGAAAGATATTTGAGTTTGGCGATTGGCGGATTTGCCCACAGGTGTGTTATGATCTTCGCTTCCCGGTTTGGAGTCGCAATTGCGAAGATTATGATCTCTTGATTTACGTGGCCAACTGGCCCGCTGTGAGGCAGGATGCCTGGGATGCCCTTTTGAAAGCCCGGGCCATTGAAAATCAGTGTTATGTGGCCGGGGTGAATCGCATTGGTAGTGATCCACGTCTGGAATACAATGGCGGATCGGTTGTTTATTCCCCAAAAGGGGAAGTGATCTCACATCCCTATCAAGACCATTCTTCCATTTTAACGGCCAGTCCGGATATCCATTCCCTGCAGGTATTCAGGGAAAAATTTCCTGCATGGATGGATCGTGATCCGTTTATTTTGAAGTGAGCAGGTTTCACCTGAAGATTTTTTCCCAATTTTCTGAATTTTTTATCTTTGTGTAAGTGGAAAATCTGTCAACGATTTTCAGGGAGTCAAAAAGAATTTATTAACATTTAAACTCTGTTTGATTATGGGAAAAGGTGATAGTACAAGCCGCAAAGGAAAAATGTTCAGGAAGTCTTATGGCAACACAAGACCAAGGAAAAAGAAAAAGGCTGAGAAAAAGAAACAGGCCCAAAAATAATCCTGAATAGGTTTTTAGCACTCTCCTTCAGCAATAGTCCGTAAAAATCTTTCAATGCCTTGTAAATCAGTTGTTTAATTTATTGAAGCTTGCCATGTTAAATTACAGTATATCAGCATTATACGATTCGTCTAAAATCTAAAATCTAAAAATCTAACGGTCTATTGCTGAAGGAGGGTGCTAAAAAAATTCCCGGTATAATCCATTTCCGGCGGCTTTCCCGTATTTCAACCCGTTGACTTTTTCAGTGCCCCGGGGATTTTAAAAAATTCCCTATCTACGAAAAATCCTGATTTTCTAAAATTTTGAATCCTTCTTCCGGTTTCAGCGCTTCCTCAATCATGGCCTGTGCCACTTTACGGGCTTTTACAGGGCGATAAGGTTTCAGAGGACCAACCATTAACCCCCGTATAGGTCCCGATATAATTTGTCCGATGGTTTCTCCCACTCTTTTTTCGTCCCTTTTGCCCAGTAAGAGGGAAGGGTGCAGAATCACAGTATGATCAATGCCGGCGTTTTTTACTTTTTCCTCCATTTGACCTTTGGTGCGCAAATAAAAGTTTTTGCTGTTTGCATCAGCTCCCACGGAGCTCACCACAACCAGGTGTTTAATGCCCGCGGCTTTGGTCTTTTGGGCAAGCCGGTCCACAGCATGCAAATCTACCTCCTGAAACTCTTGCTGACTACCGGCTTTTTTGATGGTGGTTCCTAAAGCACAAAAGACGATGTCTGCATCTTCGGGCATCCTGAAGTTGTCGGTTTTAAAGGGTTTAAATTCTGTTTTTTCCTCCAGGAACATGGGTGGGCGTCTGGCGTAGCAGAATATTTTTGTGAATTCCGGGCGATTTTTCAATTCCTCAACCAGGGCTTTCCCCACAAGACCTGTGGAGCCGAATACTGCAGCTTTTAATGTCATAACAAAGATTTATTTTGCGCCAAAGGTTTTTTTAATCCATCGTTTTAGCGCCGATTTGTTCTGCGTAAGCTTCTAAATTAACGATTTATTCCGGTTCACTCAAATCAGAATATGATCCGGTATTGCGGAACGATCAGCCTGCCTTGCTGGTAGGTGTATTCAAGTTCCCCGGTATTTTCGTTAAAGTCTTCATCGAAAATGTTTTTGTGATCGAAGAAATTAGTGACTTCAATTCCCCATTCCTGGGTTACGTTTTTCCCTTCTATCCGGTAGCTGCAGTAAAGGTCAGTTTTGAAATAGTCTTTTAGCCTGATGGCAAACATGTTGTCATAGTCCAGGCGCTTTTTGTACTTTTCTGTTTCTTCATCCAGGACCGGTTCCATTGGTGTTCTGCGTTTTCCCCCGGCCCATGTGATCCTGGTGTTAATGTCCAGGTATTTTCTTTTTGATCCTTCCTGATTGCCAATTTGAAATTCTTTTCCGGCCAGGAGGTTGCAGACAAAGTTGTTGTTGAAGGCGGTATCGAATACTTTGCCGGAGGCATCTTTATATTTGGATTCAAAGAGCGAGCCGGTGGCGAGGTAATAAAACCCTTTATGAAGGAATCGCTCAAGCGTCATTTCTATGCCATAGTTCCAGCCTGTTCCCGAAGCTTCCAGGTAATCGGGGGTGCTGATCCAGAAGTTGGCCCCTTCATTAAGCATGGAATAGGGAGTTTCTCCTGTTTTATCTACCGGGACATCGTATAAATGCTGATAATATGATTCGAGTTTTAACCGGGTTTTTTGTCCAAGGTTTCGGTCGTAGCCCATGACCAGGTGTCGGCTTTTGGTCAGTGATAAATCGGTGTTGGGCACTGAATAGTCGTTTTCATTTTTGTAAACCCGGGCGAAGTAGGTTTGCATGGGGGCTGTCTGACTGTGCAGGCCGTATCCGAGAGAAAGAGATTGTCCGGGACGAAAATTCCATTCGATTCC
>JBNJDH010000477.1:0-2809 GCA_051744695.1 Bacteroidota bacterium
A
Source organism: Bacteroidota bacterium (assembly GCA_051744695.1). Taxonomy (GTDB): domain Bacteria; phylum Bacteroidota; class Bacteroidia; order Bacteroidales; family Marinilabiliaceae; genus Marinilabilia. The sequence goes on from JBNJDH010000477.1 coordinate 2, forward strand.
GAACCGCGCGGGATTGACCAGAACCTGGTAAATGCCCAGCAGGCCAGACGGGTACTCGACCGTTTGGTAGGTTTTGAACTTTCCCCCGTTTTATGGAAAAAGGTCAAACCATCGCTCTCGGCCGGTCGGGTGCAATCGGTTGCTGTCCGGCTTCTTGTGGAACGGGAACGTGAAATATTTGCTTTTAAAGCTGAGTATTCATATAAGGTGACCGCCATTTTTGAGGTTACTGAAGAAAACGGCAAGACCAATGAATTTAAAGCCGAGCTGAATCATCGTTTCAAAACTGCGGAAGAAGCAAGAGAGTTTTTGGCTGCATGTGCCAACGCTGATTTCAGCGTTGCCCGTGTAACTCAAAAACCTTCTTCCAAGTCACCGGCCGCCCCCTTTACCACATCAACCCTTCAGCAGGAAGCTGCCCGCAAATTAGGGTTCAGCGTGTCTCAAACCATGTCGGTGGCCCAAAAACTTTATGAAGCAGGGAAAATCACATACATGCGGACCGATTCTGTGAATCTGGCCAAATCGGCCATAAATACCCTGGTGTCCGCTATTAAGAATGAGATGGGTGAGAAGTATTTAAAGGTTCGGCAATACAAAACAAAATCGAAAGGGGCCCAGGAGGCTCATGAGGCCATCAGGCCAACCTCCCCGGAAAAAGCGACAGTAGGCGGAAGTGCTGCTGAGAAGAAACTTTACGACCTGATCTATAAACGGACCATGGCCTCCCAGATGAGTGACGCCGTGATTGAAAAGACCACCGTCAATATTGATGCCGGCGGGCAGAAATATCAATTTGTTGCCTCGGGAGAAGTCGTGAAATTTGATGGTTTCTTGCGCATGTATATTGAATCGTCGGATCAGGAAGAAGATGAAGAGTCATCGTCTTTTCTGCCTCCGCTGAAAGAGAATGCCCCCCTTGAACTCAAAAAACTTGAAGCCCGGCAGCGCTTTACCCAGAAACCTCCCAGGTATTCGGAGGCCGCCCTGGTCCGGAAACTTGAAGAACTTGGAATTGGTAGACCCTCTACTTATGCCCCTACCATTAGCACCATTCAGCAGCGTGGATATGTCGTGAAAGAAGACCGTCCTGGCACTCCCCGGCCTTATCAACATCTGTGGCTGGCCGGCAAAGAAGTTAAACAGGAAGAGAAAACGGAAACGGCCAATGCTGAACGAAATAAGCTTTTCCCTACCGATATTGCCATGGTGGTCAACGATTTTCTTCTCAAATATTTCCCCAATGTGGTAAGCTATGATTTTACAGCTAAAGTAGAGCATGAGTTCGATGAAATTGCGATGGGAAAAATAAAGTGGTACAAAGCCATTGATGAATTTTACAAACCCTTCCATGAACAGGTGGAAGAGACCCTCGAAAAATCGGAGCGGAATACCGGCGAACGGGTCCTAGGGACCGATCCCAAAACCGGCAAACCTGTGAGTGTCAGAATCGGACGGTATGGCCCCATGGTCCAGCTGGGGAGTTCCGATGATGAGGAAAAGCCCCGTTATGCACCTCTCACCCGCGAACAACATATTGAAACCATTACCTTGGAAGAAGCCCTCAAATTGCTGGAGCTTCCCCGGGAACTCGGCACTTACGAGGACAAAAATGTGGTGGTGGGCATCGGACGTTTTGGCCCTTATGTCCGTCACGACGGAAAATTTGCATCATTGAAAAAGGGAATTGATGATCCGATGACCATTGATTTGGATCGTGCCATCGAATTGATTGAAGAAAAAAGAGAAAGAGACAATAAAAAAACCATCAAGACGTTTGACGAAGACAAAGATCTCTTTGTACTCAATGGACGATGGGGGCCTTATGTCAGTTACAAGAAGAAAAACTATAAGATCCCAAAAGATAAAGAAGCCGCAGCCCTGACTTATGAGGATTGCATGAAGCTGATAGAAGAAGGCGACAGCAAATCCAAAAAGACAAAATCCACCGGGGGAGGGAAAAAGAAAAACACCTCTGCCGGAACCCGCAAAAAACAACAGGGAAATAAAGGGAAATAACAGACAAATTGACCGGATTCCTTTTGTTCAGAAATGATGAATCCGTTTCGCATTGAGAGAAAACACAGCCATCTGAACCCATGTCATGGAGCTACACTATTATCTTGAACCAACCCGGAAACATTGGCACAAACGTGCCGGTTTCTCAGAATCTGAGGCTCTGGGGGCGATGGTGAATTTTTTTGACGGTAAGGAGGACTGGTTTGGCAATCATGAATTCGAAATAGCAATCATCGGAGTACCCGAAGCCAGAGGGTCGGTCGACCATACGTTCGCCAATGCACCTGATGAAATCAGGTATTGGCTTTACGGTCTGAGACAAATAACCGGCAGGCAACAGATTGCAGATTTGGGAAATGTGAGAGGTGAAACCCTTAATGACCGTTATCAGGCCCTGCAGGATGTTGTAGAATACCTGGATGCAGACGGTGTCTTCGTCATTGTCCTTGGCGGATCGCAGGATCTTACAGTTCCGTTGAGCCGGGTTAGGGAAAGCCGGCCGGAGATTTTCGATATTGCCCTTGCTGACGCATTATTGGATGTTGACCCTGATGAACAGGATTTTTCAGCAGACGCGTTCATTCACAAACTGGGAGAAAAGCAAAACGGGAAGTTGGACAAGGTGACTGTTATGGGGGCCCAATATTACTATTTGTCTCCTCGTCAGGAAGATTATATGGCCCGGCATCATTTTCCTGTTTTTCGCCTCAAAGATATTAGAAGTGATCAAATCGGGCGGACAGAACCCGTGTTGAGAGATGCATCATTATTTAGTTTTGATTTTGGTGT
>JBNJDH010000478.1:0-2796 GCA_051744695.1 Bacteroidota bacterium
GGGAAGCTCCTTTGCTGCGGTTTTTTGCAGCACAGCGCACAGCGCGGGGCAGATAGAAGCTGGAGACGGAGACCATTTTCATGGAGAAGATTAAGCTGATGGCGCCCGTAAAAATAAAATCGTAAAATGAATAAAAATTGTATTACCTTTGCAGCCGCTTCCGAATGACGGAAGTTGGTGTTGAAATTGCTATTTGGAGAGTCCACAGGCTGCCCGGCCGGCAAAACAAGCACCTGACTAGAAACTTCCGGAAAACAGGTGTTTGTCTGGACAAAAGTAGAATACATGATAGCATTTAAAGAAATGGGCCTTAGTGAGGATATCCTCAGGGCCATTGATGAACTGGGTTTTGAAACGCCCACGGACATTCAGGAGAAAGTGATCCCTGAAATTCTCAACAAGAAGGGTGATTTGATCGGCCTTGCCCAAACAGGGACAGGTAAAACAGCGGGATTTGGTTTGCCGGTGATACAGCAGATGGATATGTCGGACAAATCCGTGCAGGTAATCATTCTGTGCCCCACACGTGAACTATGCCTGCAGATAAGCAAGGATTTTAAAAAATACAGTAAATACGTTGACGGGTTTAAAACCCTGGCCGTATATGGTGGTGCCAACATCAGCACGCAAATCAGCGGTCTGAATGCCAAACCTCAGATTGTGGTTGGTACACCCGGACGTACGCTTGATTTGATTAAGCGGAAAAAGCTGAAGTTGAATAACATAAAAACGCTGGTGCTGGATGAAGCTGACGAGATGCTCAATATGGGTTTCCGTGAAGACCTGGATGCCATATTGCAGGATACTCCACAGGGCCGGCAGACTTTGCTGTTTTCGGCTACGTTGCCTGCAGGTGTAAAGCAGCTCACCAAAAAGTACATGAATCAGCCAACGGAAATTGTGAGTGGTAAGCGTAACAGCGGTGCCACAGATGTTGAGCATGAGGTATATACCGTGCGGGCTTCTGACCGTTATCTGGCGTTGAAACGTTTGCTGGATATTCATCCGGGCATATATGGTATTGTCTTTTGCCGTACCCGTGCAGAAACGCGCGATGTTGCAGCCAAGCTGATAGAGGACGGTTATCCGGCAGATGCCATTCACGGCGATTTGTCACAGGCGCAGCGCGACCATGTGATGCATGCTTTCCGCACCCGCAACGTGCAGATGCTTGTTGCCACCGATGTGGCTGCCCGCGGTCTGGACATCAACGATCTTACCCATGTGCTGAATTACAATCTGCCCGATGACCCCGAGATATATATTCACCGCAGTGGTCGTACCGGCAGGGCCGGGAAAAAAGGCATTTCCATCATCATTTCGCATGCCCGTGAAGGACGGAAAATTCAGACACTGGAAAAGCTGACCGGTCATCAATTCAAACGCAAGACCGTCCCGGCAGGGGAGGAGATTGTTGAAAAACGGCTGTATACCCTGATGGATAAGATCGAAAACATTGTTCCCGACGAAGAGCGGATTGCACCATACTGGGAGACCATTCAGAAGAAGCTGAGCTGGATGGACCGTGACGAATTGCTGAAACGCTTTGTGTATGTTGAGTTTAACCGTTTTATTGATTACTACAAGGGTGCGAAAGATCTGAATGTCAGCCCGAAATCCGGTAAAAAGGATAAGCCACGGGGCAAATCTGAGGCAAAAGGCAAAGGCAAGCCAGAATCCAAAGGCCACAACAATGCGTCGCAATTGCCGGAAGAGGGATTTACCCGTTTTTTCATCAACCTTGGTGAAAAGCAAAACATCAAAGTGCATAATCTGATTGGTCTGATCAATGAGCAGACCCGCAACCGCAAGATTGAGATTGGTAAGATTGACATTTTCCGGAAGTTTTCCTTTTTTGAGCTTGATTCTTCCTTTACGGATCAGGTGCTTTCTTCCTTTGAACATGCCCGCTACAGGGGTTTTCCCGTATCGGTAGAGATATCGAAGCCATCGGAGGAAGTGCATGCCAGGCCGGCGGTGAAACCACAATCAGGATCTGCTTCAAAATCCGGCAAACGTAAGCGCAAAGGCGGAAAAAGGAAGTAAGGGGTTGATTTTTCCTGCATAACACTGAATTTTGCCGGGCTCTGTTTTTCCTGCCATGAAAAAAGGAGAAGGTGCCCGGTAAGCTCAGGGTTTCTGGCAGAATTAGTGATACACTTTTTTAAACACTCCCGAATGGAAATGCAGGTCAAGATGCATCGGCTCCTAAAAGGACCCATAGTGATGAAAGTGAAGTTTTTATAAATTGGAATCCTGGGCGTTAATGCCTGTTAATGATACATTTAGTGTTTTTATGAAAAATGCGAATTTACCAGAAACAAAACCCGGGTAAATAAAAAATCCCCCGGTTTTTTTCTTGATCCCCCTACTGATCCGTCAAGAAACTCCCGCAAATCATCCTTGCTGGATGGAAACTCAAAAATGGAATTTTCCTTGTAATAATTGGCTTTGTCAATAAGATACGGAAAGGCAAACTTGGCCAGCTCAAACCGGCAGTTTATTTTATATGTTATTGAGTAACTCTGATTTGTTGCAGAATTGCCTGGCTTCTTCCAGTGAAAAGGCGTAAACTTCCTGGGCCAGCAGTGATTCTATATAGTTTGAAACAGTCATTATTCGTTAAATTTATCGAAAGAGGGTGAAAAAAGGAGCTAAGCGCAAAATAAAACTAAAAAAACTGTGCACTTAAGAACATAGGATATTTCAAAAAATCATTATTCCTCCGCCAAAATTCCTCCAAAACCCTCCCAAAATAAGCCAAAAATCACTATTTTAGCCCTGTGAACGCATCCT
>JBNJDH010000479.1:0-2791 GCA_051744695.1 Bacteroidota bacterium
TACATAAATCCGGTCGTTGGGCTGGTCGGTAAAATAGACCCTCCCGTCGGGCGCCACTGCCGGGCCTTCGGTAAATGCATAGCCGGTTCCGGCTTTTTCAATTTCGGCATTTTTTGTCCCAATTTTGCTTTTCTGAGAAAAGCCTGTAAATGAAATCAGCAGGAAGAAAGCAACACTTAATATTTTCATTTTTAATGATTTAATTTTTTTATCTATTTTTTATCAAATTAGGTACATTAATTTTTTTCATGACTCCCAACCCCGGGGGTGTGAAAAAAATCAGCATAACCCGGGATGGAAAAACGGTCATTGTTATACATGTCATACAACCGGCCTTTTATAGCCTTCCCTGTATGGTCTGGCCAACAATTCCGCTACCTCATGATTGTTAATGACCGTTTTAGCCGCAGCATCCCATTTTACCTCGCTTCCGGTGTAATAAGAAGCCATGGCCAGTTGCACTGTTGTTGTCGATTTCCAGGCGTCCTCCACAGTACAACTCAACAATCGATTATCTTTCGCTTTAACAGCGTTTATAAAATCTGCCAAATGGTTTTCCTGCATATCGGGTGTGGAAATATCCATTTCCCGCTTGTTCTTATCGCTACCGGCAGGCATCAGCACCAATTTATTATCAGATGCAAACAGTGTGGCCTTTTCGCCGTAAAAGAAAACGCCGTTATTAAATTGGGGATTCAAATCGCCGGCCCCCCACAACCGGTGCTGCCAAAAAACAGGCAATTCCTGAAAATACAAGGCAGCATTCAACGTATCAGGAGTAGTTATTTTGCCTTTCAGAATTTCAAGGCTGCCGCTGGTTTGAAACGATTCAGGTATTTCCAGGTCCATGACGGTACGGATAGCATCGATATGATGGATGCCCCAGTCCACCAAATGTCCGTTGCCATACTCTTTTTCCAGTCGCCAGGCTTTGTGCCCTATGTTTGGCCGGTAAGGCAGTTTGGGTGCCGGTCCGCACCAGGCATCCCAGTCGAGGGATTCCGGTGGATCCTGAATAGTATTGTCTTCAAGCACCGGATTGTAATGAATTTGCGCACCAATCTGATGGACTTTGCCCGTTGTTCCATCTTGAATCAATTCTTTTGCTTTTTGAAACGCTGCACTTTGCCGCCGCTGAAAACCGATTTGTAAAATGTTTCCGGCTTTTTCGGCTGCTTTCACCATGGCTTTACCCTCTTCCACATCGTAAGCCAGCGGTTTTTCGCAATAAATATCGAGCCCTTTTTCGCAGGCCGCAACAAACTGCAAAGCGTGCCACTGCGGCGGGGTAGCAATCATTACGGCTTCCAAATCTTTAATATCGAGCAAATCCCTGTAGTCTTTATACTCTTTGGGACGGGCTCCCTGAATTTTTTCAATCTCACCGACACTGTCCCGAAGGTGTTGGGTATCCACATCGCAAACGGCAATTACTTCCACACCTCCCACTTTCAGGGCCGCTTTTGTAATGACCATACCATACCAGCCGCAACCAATGAGACCGATTTTTATTGTACGGTTCTGGGCAAATGCAGGAATATGAAATGCTGTCACCAGGCCTGTGGTTCCGATTGACGTTTTTTGAATAAATGATCTTCTGTCCATTATTTTAAGTTTTAGTTGGTATTTAATTTCAAATATAGCATTTAATGGGAAATGAAATATACCAATTTATCATTAACCGCTGTCAATAGTTTTCAAAATATATAATTGGAGTTTCGTAATAATTAACTGCCATTTTTTAACTATTTTGCACAAATACAAAAACCGGTTTTAATACAACTGATCAATGAGAAAATTAAAAACACGTTTTTCTGATTTTAATATAAAAACCAAACTGGCGATAGTTATGGGCATTTTTATGCTGAGCCTCGTTTTTATGGGAACAATTGCCAATTTTTTGTTCCGTTCGAGCCAAACGCTGACAATGATTGTAAACGAACAGCGGGTTTTTATTGAAAAGTTCTATCAGGGCATTGAAAATTTTCATGAATACGAAATCAGCGGAGAGCAAAAAGATTTAGATGATACTTATGCAAACTTTAATGAAGCTGTAAAAATAGCCTATACTTTTTCGGTCATCGACAGTATCTTGCAAACGATGGGCAAAGAAGAGTGGGTGCCATTTATGTATGACGTATTTAAAGAGGGGCTCGACAATGACATTGAGCGGGCGGAAATGATGGGCATGCAAATTTTATTATTCAGTAAAGTTAACAAACAAAAACTCAGTGATATTCAGACTACTGCCGTTGACGCTTATAAGCTGGGAAATAAAATTGTATCGGAAATAGAAAATTACACATTACAAAAAACTCCTGAAAAACGGCAGCAAATCGAGTCGTATTTTCTACAAATTAAGGAGATTAACCAGCTATTTGCTGCCAAAATCTATGCTTTAAACGATTATGTGGTACAATCTCTTGTAAGACTCCTGGTATTACTTGTAACAGTATTAATTATTGCCATTGTATTTATTTCCGTAAGCATTTCGAAATCAATTTCAGCCCCCCTTAAAATGCTGGCAGGTAATTTCAAAGAAATTGCCGCAGGAAATTTAAACGCTTCTGTAAATATAGCCACGAGAAATGAATTGGGCGAACTGTCGAAAGCGTTTAGGGGAATCCAAATCAGGTTGCAGGAGATCATTTCACATTCAAAAAAAGTTGCCGAGGGAGATTACAGTGTCAGGCTGAATCAAAAATCGAAAAAAGATGATCTAACGCCTGCGCTCAATAAAATGGCAGCAAGGCTCGAAGAATCAAGTTTATATGCCGAACGCGAAAACTGG
>JBNJDH010000480.1:0-2775 GCA_051744695.1 Bacteroidota bacterium
GCATTCCATACGGGATTATGAATATCCTGATCGAGATTGGTGGTGTAATCAATGACCTGTCCCGACTCCATGTCTTTGATCATCAATCGGTTTTTGTCGGCTTCATAGCCATCACGTGGCATGCTTTCCCATGCTATGCGCAAACCGTCGGGTGAAAATACAGGATTTTTATCGTATCCGGGATTGTCTTCAGTAAGGTTTTGTGTCGTTCCTGTTTCGATGTTGTATAGATAAATGTCAGAATTTGTGGAGAGCGCATACTCTTTTCCTGTAAGTTTTTTACAGGTATAGGCAATGCTTTCACCGTCGGGGGTCCAGGTGATCTGCTCCATCCCGCCAAAGGGTTTCATGGGTGAATCGTGTCGCTCATCTTCCATGATATCAGTTCCCTCCACAATTTTTTCGCCTTTTTGGTAAGGGGAGAAAAATATGTGACTGTATTTGTAATCATGCCACTGGTCCCAGTGCCTGTACATCAGGTCATCTTCGATACGGGCATTGGCTTTGGGCAGATCCGGATACTTTTCATTTGGGGTTTCATCGAGTTTAATGTCTTTAACGTACAATATTTTGTCCATGTCGGGGGCATATTCATACCCTTTGATGCCTCCGGCAATATCAGTGATCTGCTTGACATCTTTTCCGTTTGGGCGCATCTCATACAGTTGGTTTGTGCCCTTGTAATCCGAAATAAAGGTGATTCTTTTTCCATCCGGTCGCCAGTCGACAGAATTTATTGAGAATTTTTTTGAGTCTTTGTCGACCGAAACTTTCTTTTCGCTTCCAAAGGAGATGTTGAGTGAAAAGGACCTTTTGAATTCGGGAATAACTCTTTTCCGATGATTGCCATCGGTATTAACGATGAAAAGGTTGGTGTGGAAGGAGTTTTGTTTAATATCGGGATAGGATATGGTATATAGCAATCGGGTATCATCGGGGGAAACTTTTACGTTGCCGATGCGACCGAAGGACCACAAAATTTCGGGTGTTAAAATGCCGTTTTGGGTGTCAACATCTTCGGGGCTGAAAGTTGGTTGCATATCTTCTTTTTTATTTTTTTCGGCGCAGCTGGCAAACAAAACCAGGGCAAGCATTAGTAATATGACTGTCTTCTGCATGAGTTTAAATGTTTGTGTTTTTGTGTTTTGCTCCGGTGGTCGCGAAAGGTTCTTAGTTCCCGGTTTTTTGTCTACAAGATGAACAGAGCTTGCCGGGTAAATGTAAGCAACTCCTGTCTTTCTCCCATGCAAAAATAGGCAGTTTTTTTTCACACTTGTAATTTTTAACCCCTATATAATGAAAGAATATATCAAGTTGCTTTATAATCCTCTTGCTTTGGGTTTTGGATTAAAAATTTTTATTTGCCAACTGGGCAAAGTATGTGACTTCATTCTTGCTATAATAAAAGTCTCAGACTACCCTGAAAATTCGATCACGTCGGATAATTTGCCGGGCGGAGGGCAATAGAGAATCCCCGTCTTAAGTCTTCTGCGTGCAGAGTGTTCGACTCTGATCTCTAAAAATATAACAGTCTGTTAAAAAAAGCCATATGATTTTTTAATTTTGCAGATGTCCATATAAATTATTCTTAGTTATGTCATTTCAAACCAACCCTGAACTCGATTTAGCTCATGAATTTGTCCGGTTTACCGACCGCAATGTTTTCCTGACAGGAAAAGCCGGCACCGGCAAAACGACTTTTCTGCACAATCTGAAAGAGACGTTGCCCAAGCGTATGATTGTGGTGGCGCCAACTGGTGTGGCGGCCATCAATGCAGGCGGGGTCACCATTCATTCTTTTTTTCAGCTTCCTTTTGGTCCCATTTTTCCCGGAGCAACGGGGGGCGAGGATAACAAAAAACACCGGTTTAATCGTCAGAAAATTGACATCATTCGGACCCTCGATCTTTTGGTGATCGATGAGGTAAGTATGGTCCGTTCCGACCTTCTTGACGGGATTGATGAGGTTTTGCGGCGTTACCGGAGAAATCAACAACCTTTTGGCGGAGTTCAGTTGCTGATGATTGGTGATTTGCAACAGCTGGCCCCTGTCATTCGCGATGATGAATGGTCTCTCCTCAGGCCTTATTACGATTCGGCATTCTTTTTCGGAAGCCGGGCTTTGAAACAAACCGACTATGTCAGCATTGAGCTGAAACAAATATTTCGCCAGCAAGATGATGCCTTCATTGATGTACTCAATAAGATCCGGGATAACCGTCTCGACCGAAAAGGTTTGGATATTCTGAACTGTTGTCACCGCCCCGAAGTTTTTAAAAATGACGGGGAGGGATATATCACACTGACAACCCACAATGCCCAGGCAAAAAGGATCAATGATGCACGTCTGAAAAAACTTCCGGGAAGTCCCCATACTTTTTCTGCACAAATTGACGGGAATTTCCCCGAGAACAACTACCCAACCGATGGCGAGTTGGTCCTGAAAGAGGGGGCCCAGGTTATGTTTGTGAAGAATGACCCTTCTTCAGAAAAGCGTTATTACAATGGGAAAATCGGTCAGGTGACGGGGTTCGATGAATCGGTCATTTTTGTGAAATGTCCCGGTGATGAAGAAGCGATCCGGGTGAAACCTGAGCAATGGACCAATGCCCGGTATAAAATAGACCAGCAAACCAAAGAGATCAGGGAGGAGGTTGAAGGGACTTTTATCCAATTCCCGCTTAAAACGGCCTGGGCCATTACCATCCATAAGAGTCAGGGGCTTACCTTTGAAAAGGCGATTATTGATGCCAATGCCGCTTTTGCGCACGGGCA
>JBNJDH010000481.1:0-2759 GCA_051744695.1 Bacteroidota bacterium
TCTCAAAAAACAGCTTGTTGATAACAAGTACCAGGTAAAAGTTTTTTACAATGGCAGAGATTGTATCGCACAACTCGATGATCAGCCCGATGTAATTACGCTGGATTATACACTCCCGGACATGACCGGGCAGGAGGTGTTGAAGGAAATTCAGAAGAAACTGCCCAATACGCATGTGATAATTATTTCGGCGCAGGAAAGTATCAGTACTGCCATTGAGCTGATGAAAAACGGGGCTTACGATTACATTATGAAAGCTCCCGATACGCGCGAAAAACTGACCAATATTATCAAAAATATCTACCAGTCGGACCAGTTAAAAGAGGAAAATACCCGGTTGAAAGATGCAATAAAGGAACGGTTCCACTTCAGAAAACTGATAAAAGGGAACAGCCGCGAAATTGACCATATTTTTACCCTGATGGAGAAAGCCATCCAAACCAACATATCTGTTTCTATTTGCGGCGAAACTGGAACAGGTAAGGAGTTGGTTGCCAAAGGGGTCCATTATAATTCGCCCCGAAGCAACCAACCTTTTGTTGCGGTAAACGTATCGGCAATACCCGAAGGTTTGGTAGAGAGTGAATTGTTTGGTCATGAAAAAGGTGCTTTTACCGGCGCTGACTTCAGAAAGACAGGTAAATTTGAGCTCGCTAATTCCGGGACTTTATTTTTAGATGAAATAGCAGATTTGGATCTGAATATTCAGGCCAAACTTTTGAGGATTATTCAGGAGCGTGAAGTTACGCGCCTGGGGGGAACTGAAGTAATTCCACTCGATGTCAGAATACTGACTGCTACTCATAAAAACCTGTCCACATTGGTTTCCGAGGGTAATTTCAGGCAGGATTTATATTACCGTTTGCTTGGGTTGCCAATTGAGTTGCCTCCGCTAAGGCAAAGGGGAAACGATATTATTTTGCTGGCCAAACATTTTGTAAACGAATTTTGCAAGGAAAATAATATGCCTCCCAAAAATATTACAGATGAAGCCAAACAACTCCTGCTTTCCTATCATTATCCCGGCAATATCAGGGAGTTGAAAGCAATAATGGAGCTGGCCTGCGTAATGACAAACAGTGACAACATCAAACCGGTACATTTGAACATGAGCATTGAGGAAAATGTACAAAATCTGTTATCGAACGAGAAAACCCTTGATGAATACAACTATGAAATCGTTCAGTATTTTTTAAATAAGTACAACCAAAATGTGCGCCTTGTGGCTTCAAAACTCGGAATCGGGAAATCTACAATCTACAGAATGCTTCAGAAAAAAGAATTGGCATTTAATTAATAGAGGGTTCATTTTTTTGTGTTTTGACAAATATTAGTACATTTGTGATGCAATACGTTCTGTATTGCTTGTGTGTTTGGGGGTTTATTTAAGGGCGGCTTTTGAGCTGCCCTTTTCTTTGTGCACATAATTATAAAACAACACTTCGGAATTTCATTTTTGTTACTTATTTTCGTGCTGATTATTTTTTAGAGAGAATTTTTATATCTAACTACGGATGGCTCAATCTGGTAATGAAGAAATTATATTGGTTTATATTATTGGTACCTTTGCCATGATATTGCTTGCCGGGGCCATATTTTTCTTTTTTGTTACCTACCAGAAACGTTTGTTAAAAAAAGAGCTTGAGATTAATTGGATTAAAGCTGAGCAGCAGGAAGAAATTATTAAAAATGTTATGCTGGCTCAGGAGAAAGAAAGGAAAAGAATTGCTCAGGATCTGCATGATGAAGTTGGTGCTATGCTTTCGGTTGTAAAAATGAATGTAGGAAGGATTGAAAGCAAATCAACCGACGAAATTCCCCAAAAACTTGCAGGAGAAACCAAAAACTACCTCGGTGATGTAATTACTCAGGTGCGCCGTATTTCCCGGGCACTTATGCCACCTTCACTTGAAAAACTGGGACTTTCATTTGCACTGGAAGAACTGGTGAACTGGATAAATAAATCGGGCCAGGTAAAAGTTGATATCGAAAAAAGCGGAGAACCGTTCCGTTTAGCTCCAAAGAAAGAATTGTCCATTTTTCGCATTGTGCAGGAACTAATCAACAATGCCCTTAAGCATTCACAGGCTAAGTGCATTTCTGTTAAAATGCGATTTACCCCAAATTATATGGCTGTTTCGGTTGCCGATGACGGAATTGGGTTTGAACCGGAAAAGCTGAAAAGTACAGGTTTGGGGCTCAAGAACCTTGAAAGCCGTGCTGAAATGATGGGGGCTGGATATAAAATAAAATCTTTTCCCGGTAAAGGTACTTTTGCAATTTTGAAGATGAAAACCGAAGCTGATGATAAATAATCCAACAATGATTACCAATCAAAAAATTGATCTTGTAATTACCGACGACCACAAGCTTTTTCGAAAAGGACTTAACGCGTTACTTTCTGATTTTGAATTTATTGGAAATATATATGAAGCCTCAAATGGTATAGAGTTGCTGGAACTGCTGCAATCTGTTGATTCAAAACCTGATATAATTTTACTCGATTTGCAAATGCCTGAGATGGATGGAATAAAGGCCAACAAAGAATTAAAAAAGTTTTATCCGGATATTAAGGTAATAATCCTTACCATGGAAGATGATGCCCAGTTTATATTGCATTTGATTAAGCAGGGAGTGAACGGATATTTAATGAAAGATGTCGACCCGGATGAGCTGGAAATTGCCATTAAAAGCGTAATTGAAAAAGATTTTTATTTTTCAGATGATATATCACAGTTAATTTACAGGAACCTGAATAA
>JBNJDH010000482.1:0-2757 GCA_051744695.1 Bacteroidota bacterium
CAGCGAAAAATCAAGTTCGTAGTGCGACTTGGCCAGCCAAATAATTTGGTTGAATAGAATTTCTTTATAGGAGGCAAGGTGAAGTGTATTCCGTGCCTCTTTAATACAATCCCTCAATTCGCCGTAAGTAAATTTATCGTTTAGCTTGTCGAGGATGATACCGGAAGGAATCAAAGAATGAATATCCTTCATTTCATCGAGCTTACTTTTGAACGATGCTTTATCGTAAATATGCTTTCGTATATGTTGGGCTTCTTCCAGCATATTGCCAACCGGTTCAACAGATAGGTTGTTGTTTCTATCCAGCACACCGGTGCGAAAAACAATAGATGAAATATGTCCTTCGCCGGTTGCCCTGAAACTGATGATCACCCTTTTTTCGCCCGGAGCTGTCTCCGACTGATCGGGATGCTCCACAACCGACGGGTTAAAAAAAGCAGCCGATTCAATGGAATATTCCATGGTAAAATAAGAACCGATGAGCGACTTTTGCGAAATGTTAAGTGAATCAGGGTCAACATCCAACTGTTTTAACAAATGGGAAATTTTATTGAAATGCTTTTCAAAAATTTTTGAGATGTTTCTGTGGCGTAATGAAAAATCCCTTAATATGGGACTTAATGCCTGCGATACCGAATGTTCCGGCATATTTAAAACCGAACGTATCGTGTTTAGCGCCCTTTCGTCACCGGTATATAAAAACCGTGCAATTACCCTCGATGAATCCGGGTTGAATTTTATATCTTTCCTGTTTACTGGAACCTGCATGGATTATTTGTTATATTTATTTGCTATAAAGGTAATTGTTAAATTGGAATAAATTAATAAGACAAAAGCAATGGAGGAGAATCTGAATAGAAAATATGTTTATCCCGGTCTTGCAGAGCGCCTTAAAAGAAATGAAAGTTGTGTGTTGGCAACAGTAGTTGAAACGCATGGTTCAACTCCCCAAAAGCCTGGGAGTTCTGCTGTTTTTGGTAACGATGGTTTGCTTGAAGGCACAGTTGGAGGGGGCAACGTAGAATTTATTATACAAAAAAACTCTGCTGAAGCCCTGAAAACTAAAAAATCGGATTATTACCGGTTCGATCTCAATGATGAGATCGATGAGGACAATTCGGTTATCTGTGGTGGCGAAATGAATGTTCTGATTGATGCCACTCCTGAAAAACATTTACCGGTGTTCAATGCATTGAACGAATCCTGTAAAAAAAGAGTGCCCGGTGTGCTGGTTACAATGGCAGAGATGGATGCAAACGGGGATTTTCAAATTGAACGGTTTTGGGTTGACAAAGAAAATACCGAACTGACCGATAACAGATTTGATGCAGGGTTGAAACAGGAAATTAAAGCCATGCTGGAAAGATCCGGGCAGGGAAAATTTTCTGAAATAGTTCGTCATACATCACCTGAATATGAGGACCGTTATGTTTTTCTGGAAAGCATTGTTCCGTTGCCCAGATTGTTAATTGCCGGTGCCGGGCACGTTGGGAAAGCACTGGCACATATCGGCAAACTTCTCGATTTTGAAGTGACAGTTTGGGACGACAGGGCAGAATATGCCAACAATAAAAACATTCCTGATGCCGATCATTTGTTGTCTGGCAATTTGAAAGATATGCCTGGGAAAGTGATTCCCGGGGCAGATACTTTTATAGTAATTGTAACACGGGGGCATAAAAACGATTCGGAGGTTTTGAGGGAGTTTATCGGTACCGGCGCCGGATATATTGGCATGATCGGAAGCCGGAAAAAAATTGCACAGGTCAGGGAGCAATTCATAGCAAAAGGCTGGGCTACCCCAGAACAATGGGATAAGATTCATGCTCCCATCGGTCTGGATATCAATTCAAAAACTGTGCAGGAAATAGCTGTCAGCATAGCAGCCCAGCTGGTTCAGATAAGGTATAAATTGAATAATTAAAATGAATGAAATTTGGGGTATAGTTCTGGCTGCCGGATCATCCAGGCGGATGAAAAAGCAAAAGTTGCTTCTGCCGTTTAAAGGGAAAACTATCATTGAAACGGTAATCGTTAACATTGTTCCTGCGCTGCAAAAAAATATTGTGGTGGTGCTTGGTGCAAACCGCAATGAAATTTCAAAAGAAATTAGTAAATTTCAGGTAAGATTAGTTGAAAACCAAAATCACTTGTCAGGAATGCTTTCATCGGTTATTTGCGGAATCGGTTCGTTACCTGAAAGCCCAAAAGCTGTTCTCGTCTATTTGGGCGATCAGCCGCAAATTGAAACCGATGTAACTTTTAAGGTAATTGATGCATATAAGAAATCAGGAAAAGGAATTGTCATTCCTGTTTATAAAGGAAAAAGAGGACACCCGGTTTTGATAGATATGAAATACCGATCGGAAATAAAACAACTCGATCCGGAAAAAGGATTGAGGCAGTTAATGGAAAAATTCAGGGCCGATATTCATAAAATTGAATGTGGCAGGCCTGAAATATTGCGTGACATCGACACTCCGCAGGATTATAATTTTGAAACCAGTAAATTTTAGAAATATGGAAAAGAAAGTTCAATTTGAACTGAATGGAGAAAAAGTGGAAGCAACCTACGAAGGTAATGCCTCGCTCCTTTGGGCGTTACGGACAAAGTTCAACTTGACCGGAACAAAGTACGGGTGCGGTCTCGGCTATTGCGGATCGTGTACTGTCCTCTGGGGAGATGACCCGGTGCGCTCCTGTGGTATCTATCTCGATGATATTCAGGATGCTAAAATTACTACCGTCGAAGGCCTT
>JBNJDH010000483.1:0-2738 GCA_051744695.1 Bacteroidota bacterium
AAATATATTATAATTCCTCTCTTCAACTTTTTGACCCATCACTCTTCCTCCTGATGCTCAAAGTCATTGCGAACGAAGTGAAGCAATCTACCACTATTTTAATTAATTTTCTGGACAATAGTGATTCTTTTTGCAAAAAAACCAGGAGGTCAGAAGTTTAAAGTTTGGAACTCACAGATTACAGAAGGCCCCTCGTTCTGACATGAAACCTGTTGACTTTTTCAGTAGACCCTATTTTATAAAAAAAGACTGCCCCAAAAAAGGAGACAGTCAAAAATTTCAGACAATTTGCAAAACATTACTTTTAGTTCCTGCCCAGGTAATCGGCAATACCGTTCTGGGTAGCCTGCAGGGCTTCTTTTCCTTTGTGCCAGTTGGCGGGGCAAACTTCCCCATTTTCTTCAAAATACTGAAGCGCATCAACCATTCGCAATACTTCATCTACATTGCGTCCAAGCGGCATATCATTGACCACCTGATGACGAACAACCCCGTCCCTATCGATCAGGAAAAGTCCCCGAAATGCCTGAGGATTGCCATTGAAAACAGCCTTTCCTTCCTCATCATAGTCATATTCACCGGCCAAAACGTCATAATTTTCTGAAATGGTCATGCTGCTGTCAGCAACCAGGGGAAACTTCACTCCTTTGATGCCGCCTTCTTTCTTTTCGGTTTGCAGCCATTTCCAGTGACTAAATTGTTGATCGGTTGAGGCACCTACAACAGCAACATTTCGCTTTTCAAATTCTTCAATCTTTTCCTGCATCGCAACAATTTCGGTGGGGCAAACAAATGTAAAATCGGCGGGATAAAAGAAAAAGACAACATATTTTTTTCCTTCATATTGCTTAAGTGAAAAATCCTCAACGATTTCACCGCCGTTAACCACAGCGGGAGCTGAAAATTCCGGAGCTTTTTTTCCTACTAATACTGCCATAATTAATTGGTTTTTTTGGGTTTTCTAATTCAATTGATTTTCTCGTCAGGAACAAAATTACAAAAGAGCTTATAGGGAAAAAGTTTTTAGGTATTTTTTTACCTTTTTATTTGTTTATGTAATATTGATTTTATCTATATCACCCGATCATATATTTTTTTTGTTTTGTTTTTCCTTGCCTCCTAATTCGATAACTTCAAGGTCTTTCACTTCACCCCCGGAAATGGCAAAACGAACAGCTGTCGGCACCTTATGCAACCCACTCCGTCCGGCAGCGCCGGGATTGATATGAAGACATCCCAAATCTTTATCATACATCACTTTCAAAATATGGCTGTGACCAGAAATGAACAACCCGGGCGGATCACGAAACAGCTCCTGCCGAATGTGTGAGGCGTATTTCCCCGGATAACCGCCAATGTGAGTCATCCAGACTTTCAGCTCTTCACACTCAAATCGCTGATGCTCGGCGAGTTTGACTCGAAGGCCCCAGTCATCAATGTTTCCGTAAACTGCCCTGCATAATTTAAACGACTCCAGATCGGTCAGAACATCTCCTTTGCCGATGTCCCCGGCATGCCAGATTTCATCAACTTCGGCAAAAAGATCGAAAAAGCGAGGGTTCAGGTATCCATGTGTATCTGACAGCAATCCTATTTTCTTCATCTATATTAAATTTTGAGGTCATTCATCCTCTTTTATTAAAACCTTACTTTTGTCATGCAAAAATGGCATCAAAATATTTAAATTGTGATCCATAAAATTTCAGGTAATTCCTTACTTTTTTATCAAAAATGCCGAGTCCTAAAAAATACAAGAAGAAGTTGGCATTTGCTTTGTTAAGAAACCAAAAGCTCTTTTATCAAGAAGCTTATTGTATAACCAGAAGTCTTGTGTAAAAACATTATTTCCACAAGGCTCAAATTAATATTTATTCTATGCCAAAAGCAACATTTTCAGTAACAGGGAAGAACGAAAACCCCACAAAATTAATTGCCAAAGCGCGCGATTTCGAGATGGTTATAGACGAACCTCAGAACCTTGGAGGAACCAATGCTGGTCCCAACCCGGTTGAATACATCCTTGCAGGTTATGCAGGATGCATCAATGTGATGGGACACATCATTGCCAAAGAACAAGGAATTGAGTTGAATGGTCTCGAAATTCAAGTTGAAGGGGATCTTGATCCGGACAAATTGTTCGGAAAACCCACCGATGCACGGGCCGGTTATCAGGAAATCAGATTGAAAGTGAAGCCAGAAACTTCAGCCAGCCGCGAACAACTTGATCGCTGGATTGAAGAAGTTGAAGCCCGCTGCCCTGTAAATGACAACCTGGCCAATTCTACACCCATCAAAGTAGAAGTGGCTTAAACAAAATATTGGCGCACAGATCCTTTCACACATCTGTGTGCCATTTTTCATGCATCTGCAACTGCTCTCCGCTTAAAACGAATACGCAAAACACCATTGTCAAAGGAGCTTGAGACAAATACAAATTCACCCGCCTCACAGGTATTTGAAACATGGCTGCCAATGCACGGACAGGCATCATAATCGCCTATGGTAACAATTCTTATGGCTTCTTCCGCTTCCTCAGGCAATTTTTTCAGATTAAATTTTTGTTCAGCTTCCTCTTTCGCCATCCAATGTTCTTCGACAGGAAGACAACGTTTCAACTGTTCATTTACCGCATCCGACAAGGCCTTTGCCTCATCTTCGGTGAGATTTCTGTGAAAACGATAGTCGCATTTGGATTTCTTTTTTTCAAGATGACTCGAAAAAGCACGTTCAACATCAAA
>JBNJDH010000484.1:0-2737 GCA_051744695.1 Bacteroidota bacterium
CGACAAAAACCGATTGATGATCAAAGACATGGAGTCGGGACAGGTCATTGATTACACCACCAATCTCGATCAGGATATTCATAATCCCGTATGGAATGCAATGGGCGATGCCCTCTTTTTTCTCAGCAACCGGCGCGGCACAGAAGAAATCTATCGCATCAACCTGCCTGGCGGCGACATCCATAAAATTACAGAAGGACAACACAATTACACCACCGTGATACCGTCGGGCGGACAACTCGTTGCCACCCGGATGAGTATGAGCATGCCAGCTGAAATATTTACCGTCAACCCTGTAACCGGTGATTCTCAAAACATTTCAAAGACCAACCAACCCATTCTCGACGATCTCAACATGGGAAATGTTGAAGAACGTTGGATCACCACCAGTGACGGGAAAAAGATGCTCACATGGGTTATTTACCCACCTGACTTCAACCCGGAAAAGAAATACCCGACTCTTCTTTACTGTCAGGGCGGCCCCCAGAGCGGGGTAAGCCAATTCTGGAGCTACCGATGGAATTTTCAGTTGATGGCTGCCAATGATTATATCGTAGTTGCGCCCAACCGGCGCGGCTTACCCGGATTTGGAAGAGAATGGACTGAGCAGATCAGCGGCGACTATGGCGGACAAAACATGCAAGACTACCTGAGTGCCATCGACACCATGGCCCAGGAATCTTATGTGGATGAAAACAAGTTGGGTGCAGTGGGTGCAAGTTATGGCGGATTTTCCGTTTACTGGCTGGCCGGGAACCATGAAGACCGGTTTAGTGCATTTATATCGCATGCCGGTGTCTTCAATCAGGAAATGATGTACACCACCACCGAAGAAATGTTCTTTGTCAACTGGGACCTGGAAGGCCCCTATTGGGAAAAATCCGACAACAGGTATGATTTTTCACCCCATCTCTTCGTAAAAAACTGGGACACGCCCATTCTTGTCATTCACGGAGCCAAGGACTTCCGGATTCCATACACCCAGGGAATGGGTGCATTCAACACAGCACGGCTTTTGGACATCCCGGCCCGTTTCCTCTTTTTCCCGGAAGAAAACCACTGGGTTCTTCAGCCTCAGAATGGCATATTGTGGCAACGGGAATTTTTCGGATGGTTGGACCAATGGCTAAAAGAATAAAAAGACAGAGACGCGAAAGCGATGGAAACAAAAAACCTTTTTATTACTGGCGCATCATCGGGCATAGGCCGCGAAACCGTGAAATATTTTGCCAACAGGGGTTGGAATGTAGCGGCAACCATGCGCAACGTATCCAGGGCCGGAGATTTGATCAATATGACCAATGTGGCTGTCTATTCGCTGGATGTTACTCAACCCCACAATGTAATGGAGACCATCAACAAGGCCTGGAACGACATGGGCAGCATTGACGTAGTCATCAACAATGCAGGCTACGGAGCTTTGGGTATACTCGAAGGGGCCAACGATGACCAGATCATCAGGCAGATGGACACCAATCTGCTGGGTACATTACGGGTCATTCGAAATGTTCTTCCTTTGATGCGGAAACATGGCAAAGGCACCATAATCAATATATCTTCCATCGCCGGCCGAATGGGGCTTCCACTCTATTCGCTTTACCATGCCAGTAAATATGCCGTGGAAGGGCTAACCGAAAGCCTTTATTATGAATTGAATCCTTTCAATATCAAGGTGCGGCTGATTGAACCCGGCCCCGTCAGGACCGAATTCAACGGCCGTTCCCGGGATGAACTGCTACCCCCTGACGATGAACGGTATGTCGCCATTTCGCAAAAAGTATCCCATTTTTATAATGCCACATTTCAACATGCAGCACAACCTCAAACTGTCGCCCGGACCATTTACAAAGCCGCCACCGCAAGAAGCCGGCGATTAAGATACCCGGCAGGGTTTCAGGCAAAAATGTTTCTTTTCTTCTATGCCATTATGCCCGGAAGCTGGTTCAGAAAAATCACACGGTGGGTCATCAACATCTGATCCCACTTTCCACGGGCTTTAAACCAAATGACCACCCAATTGTTTCAGATTACAGTTTTCTGAAATTAAACCTTCTTAATGAAAACCAGTCAATACATTATGTTTTTCGCCATCGTACTTACTGTTCAGATACTGGTCAACACCTATCTGACTGTGCGGGGTTATCAGGCCCTTGAAGCACATCCGAAACTCAGAGTTTGGTTCATTATATTCATGGTGGTGGCCACCTTTTCATATATTGCCGGACGAACCCTGGAAAAAAGCATGTACAATCCCCTTACGGTCTCCCTTCATTGGCTCGGAGCCTTCTGGTTTGCCGTCATGTTGTATGCCACCCTGCAGGTCTTACTCATCGACCTGGCCCGGCTGGCCGACCTGGCCTTTCCCTTCATTCATAAAATAGCGGGACCCGACTATCCCCGTTTCAAATTTATCGTGGGAACAGCTGTGGCCGGAATCACTTTAATCGTTGTTCTGGGAGGGCATATCAATGCATGGTATCCCAAAAAGGCAGAGCTGACACTCGACATCCCCAAAGAAGCCAATGGCATGGAAGAACTGCGGATTGTCAACGTCAGCGATGTCCACCTGGGAACCATCATCGGACCTCGTAAAACAGCCAAACTCGTCAACACCATCAACGAAATGAACCCGGACATTATTCTGATGGCCGGAGATGTGCTCGATGAAGATGTAGGCCCAGTGATCCGCCAAAACCTGGGCGAATGCTTACGAAAACTCGACGCACCACTCGGTGTT
>JBNJDH010000485.1:0-2737 GCA_051744695.1 Bacteroidota bacterium
CATCGACCTCAATGCACATCCCCATCAATCAAGGGACGGAAAGTTCGTGATCATCCATAATGGCATCATAGAAAACTACAACCACCTGAAAAAGGAGCTAGTCAACCGGGGATATGAATTCAAAACGGAAACCGACACAGAGGTGCTGGCCAACCTCATCGAAAACATATACCTGGAAAAACAGGTGTCAGCAGAACTGGCTGTCCGCCTTGCCCTCACCAAAGTTGTAGGCGCTTATGGGCTGGTTATTGCCTGCACCGATGAGCCCGGCCGTTTGATCGGGGCTCGAAAAGGAAGCCCGCTGGTCATTGGCATCGGAGAAAATGAATATTTCATGGCATCAGACGCCACCCCGATTATTGAGTACACAGATCAGGTGGTTTTTCTTAACGATGAAGAAGTAGCCGTCATTGATCATGACAATTTTGAGCTGAAAAACCTTCACAACGATACAAAAACACCCCAGGTCCAAAAAATCGAACTCACCATTGATGAAATTGACAAAGGCGATTTCGATCACTTCATGTTGAAAGAAATCCATGACCAGCCCTCATCCATCGAAGACACCTTCCGGGGCCGGATATCCATGGACCACAGCAAAATCTTCCTGGGCGGCATCCTGGACGTGATGCCCAACCTTGTCAATGCCCGGCGCATCATCATTATAGCATGCGGAACATCCTGGCATGCCGCCCTTGTCGGGGAATATCTTTTCGAAGAGTATGCAAGAGTCCCGGTGGAGGTGGAATATGCTTCCGAATTTCGCTACCGGAAACCCATCTTATACAATGATGACGTGGTGATCGCCATTTCCCAGAGCGGAGAAACAGCAGACACCCTTGCCGCTTTACGTATGGCCAGGGAACAATCGGACGCTACCATCCTGGGCATTTGTAACGTGACAGGCTCTTCCATCTCAAGGGAAACCGATGCAGGCGTTTACACCCATGCAGGTATAGAGATCGGTGTGGCCTCAACCAAAGCCTTCACCGCTCAGATCACGGTGCTTACGATGATGGCTTTTCTCATGGGGCATCGTCGAAAAGCCATCAGTCATTCAGAATATTTAGAACTGGTGAATGCGCTGACACTGGTGCCCGACCAGATGCGTAAAATCCTGCAAAACGAAGGTTTCATCAACGATGTGGCGGAACAATACACCCAGGTCACCAATGCGTTGTACCTGGGACGGGGGGTCCTTTATCCCGTAGCTCTTGAAGGGGCCCTAAAACTGAAGGAAATATCTTACATCCATGCCGAAGGATATCCGGCTGCCGAAATGAAACACGGCCCCATTGCCCTGATCGATGAAAACATGCCGGTTTTTGTCATGGCCATTAAAGATGATTCTTATGAAAAGATCATAAGCAACATCCAGGAGATCAAAGCCCGTAACGGAAAGGTGGTGGCCATTGTTACCGAAGGTGAAAAGACCATTCGGAAAATGGCCGACCATGTAATCGAGATCCCAGCCTGCCATAAATCTCTCTCCCCATTGCTAGCGGTAGTCCCGCTACAGATGGTCTCGTATTACATCGCAGTCAAACGGGGATGCAATGTCGACCAGCCCAGAAACCTGGCCAAGTCGGTCACCGTGGAATAAACCTTTTTGGCAAAAGAGACAAAAAGCATTCGCTAAACAAACTTGTAAACAGGGTGTCAAAAAAATATCAGAACAACAGGGGGCAGCGGGCTAAAATCCGGCTGGCCCCTCTTATTTAAAATCCGTTGACTTTTCCCAGACTCCAAAATACAATAGTCCGTTAAACTTTTGCAAGAACCTTTGATTCATCCGTATAAAATTAATTTATTAAGGTCGTATGGAACCTGTCTGCCGTTTTATGTATATGGAACCTTCAATTTTAATGTTTTAACATCAAAAATCCAGAATGTTTCTTTTTCATAAGCCGCCAGGCAGGCTCGCATGCAAGAACTTATACATGTTCTTTAGTGACAAACCTTGTCATGCTCGTTTCATTCGTATAAAATTTGTCTAAGTTATTGGTCGAATGGAACTCACGATGAATTTTGTTCATGCCCTTTTGAGAATTTGGCACTCCAAAATTCATGTTCGTTTCACCTGTTTATATCTCAATGACTCTTTTTGTCAAAATGCATATTTTCAGCATTATATGATTCATCTTACTTGTCTGCCGTTTTTCATATTAGCAGCCTGCTATATGAAAGAATATTCGTTTGAACAACAAGCCTTATCTTTCATAAACCGCCAGGCAGGCCTGTCTGCCGTTTTCTTATTACAGTACTGCTGAATAAAACAAACTTTGGGATGTACAGCAAGTCTCATTTTTTATCAACCGCCAGGCAGGCGTCTTTTATCTAACAAAATTCAAATCTGTCTCATTTTAAATCAATTAACCATTTTTTGTTAGATGTTTTATATCAGGCCACCTCACCTGAAATTTAATAATAGCTGTCTGATAATTTTCGTTCCCGACTTCTGCCTTCTGCCTGTAAGCTACTTTTATCTAACAAAAATCCCAAGTTATTTAAAATATGATGTTTAACTAATTTTGTTGGTTCTTGGCTATGTCGCAAAAGAGAGCAACCTTTCTCTCCAGCTTTGAGCTTCGAGCTTTCAGCTACTACTGACTTCTGACTCTGCAACTGAGCTACTAATATCTAACGATCTATTGAAAATAAATTTCATTGCACTCCAAATAACAACCATTCATCCCTCACCGAAATGCGTTAATCACAAAGAACAATGATTCTATAC
>JBNJDH010000486.1:0-2734 GCA_051744695.1 Bacteroidota bacterium
CCAGGAGTGAAATTTGCTTTCTTAATGTGTTTTTCTATTTCTTCGTCCGAAACTTTGGCGTCAGGTTTCAATTCTATGACCACTTGCTTCTTTCTGAAACTTGCTTTTGCCCTTGCAACGCCGTCAATTTTCTTCACCTGTTTTTCCAGTGCCGACTGGCAGCCCGGACAATCCATGCCAAAAACTTCGTAGTTAACGAATTTGTGTTGTTTGGTTGAATCCTGTTCAACTGCAAATGACTGATGTTCATTATTGCCTGCAAATGCTTCAGAAGAAGCAGCTGACAATATAAATGCGATCGCGATTATCGTTAGTTTGTTTTTTGGCTGTTTCATTTTTTTATTTTAGATGTAGTAGAAATTTTAGCAGCAGTTTTTTCCTGCCTGTTCAGGCGGGCATTTTACCGAACCATAAGAACAGAAAACGCAACAATCACCCTGCTTTGGTTTTAAAACGGAATGACATTTTTCGCATTTGTAAAAGAACTGACATGCATCTGTTGGCATGGTTTCTTCTTTTTTATAGCCGCATTCCGGGCAGGTTATTTGTGATTCCACCATTGGGCATCGGCGTTGGCCGACCAGTTTGAGTTGCCACAATGATGCTGTGCCATCACCTGTGAAGCCGAAATGGCCATTAACCCTGCCAGTAGAAAAGTCAGTTTAATATTCTTTGTGCACATAACGAATTCATTTTAAATGTTAGACATTTCCACAATATCCACATCAAAATTATTAATAAGTTGGTGCAACCTGATTGCAAAGTTACTTTGTGTTTGTCTATAAAGTACCATTTGCTTCGTTACGCCTGCCTGGCGTGTTATGAAAAAGAAACATGCTGGTGTTTTGATTTAAAATCACTAAAACAGATGGTTACTTTTAAACAAAACGGCAGACAGGCCTGCCTGGCGGGTTATAGAAAAGAAACATGCTGGTGTTTTGATTTAAAACAACTTAATCAGATGGTTACTTTTTTACAAAACGGCAGACAGGCTTGTCCGAAAATTCCTCATTTACGAAAAGTAAACTCCGTATTTTCGGACTTCGCAAGCCTCGCAACTGGCACTTTCTAAACAAACACATAATCAGTAACAAACTTAGCTTAGTTTATAGACCGAAACTACTTACAGTGTGGACACACCCCGCTAATAATGAATTGAGCATTTTCGTGGGTGTAGCCGGCAGGGAGATTAACTTCAGGAATGGGAAGTTCTTTCAGGCAACGGGTTTTTCCGCAGCGCTTGCAATAAAAGTGAACGTGCAGGTCATTCAATGTACAGGTGCAATCGTCATCGCAAACGGCATATTTGACCGAACCTGTCCCATCTTCAATTGTATGAACAACGGAATTTTCCTCAAATGACTTAAGCGCCCGGAATATGGTGGAACGCTCAACTTTGTCAAACAATTCTTCCAGATCACCTAAACTCATCGCTTTTCCGGAATCGACAAGTGCCTTGTAAACCAACGTTCGCATGGTTGTTGGCTTAATGTTTTTCGATTCAAGTTTTTGTTCAATTTCCTGATTATTCATGAGAACCCCTGTTGGTATTAATTTTTTTCATTACACGGGGTTTTTTTGCCCCTGGCCAGCCACTAGTTAGTACTCGTCTATAAATTAAGCAAACAGTATCAAAATTTATGTGCGTGTTCAGAAAGTTTCATTTACAAGGCTTGCGAAGCCCGAAAATACGCAGTTTACTCACGTAAATGAGTAATTTTCGGGCAAGCGTAACGCAGTAAATGAGATTTTATGGACACGCACTAGTTAGTCATGATGTCTTTTGAACAGGGCATAAATATAGGAACGAGGACTACCAGCAGGATTGATGTAAGTATACTCCTCATTTTTGATAAGCTCAAATTCTGATCCCATTCGCCTGGTCATCTCAGTGATGGAATAACGATGAAGCTCTAATCCCGCGCATTTTTTGGCGCCCTTTGTTGAAAATTCGGCTAATAGCACCCAACCGCCCGGTTTAACTGCAGAGCGTAAATTATCAAAATACCCCTGGATATCTTTTTCATCAAGCATAAAATGGAGAACGGCTCTGTCAATCCAAATATCAACTTCCGGAGTATTGACTGGCAAAGGTTTGGCGATATTGTGATGAAGCCATGTCAGTTTCTCATCATCTCCCACTCTCATCCTGAGTTTATTTAAAGCTTCGTCACTTATATCATTCAGGATGAGTCGATGCCCTTCCTTAAAAAGTTCATCAACCAGGATGGAGGTTCCTGCCCCGGGGAGAAAAATGACATCTGACTCTTTAAGCAGAATATCATTAAGAAACTTGAACGTCTGTGAATTGTCGTTTTCGTACCAACCAAGTTCAGTGTCGCCTTTATTTGAAAAAATGCTATTCCAATGGTCAGGATTTCCGTGATGACTGTCGGGATCATGCGGGCTGTTTTCATGCCGCGTGTGGTTATGTTGATGTTGATGAGGTTGTTCCATTATGAGTTTTAATTGCGTTTTTTTGAAATTAATCCAATCTAAGGAAAAAAAGCAGGCAGGTGAAAAATTTACCCTGCCTGCCATTCTTCCCAAATTTTACATTAATCCTTTTTTCCGTTGCTCAAACTCTTCATTATCAATTTCGCCTCTGGCATATCGCTCTTTCAGGATATCAAGTGGCGATTTTTGATCTGTCGGGTTATTCAGGTTGTTGTTTTGGCCGGTGGAGCGTATAACGGCCCAAATTATGGCGACAACCAAAATAAGACCTATGATC
>JBNJDH010000487.1:0-2731 GCA_051744695.1 Bacteroidota bacterium
CTCTGAATTGTTTGAGAATAGAAATACCCCTCCGCCATTTGTTCCTGTGGCATTGTTCCGGATTTCAGAATTGGTTAAAACGCCACCCAGGTTAAGTAAGACGCCGCCTCCTTCCTGCCCGGATGAGTTGTCAGTAATTTCAGATTCCTCAATAAGCCCGCCTTTGTAAAGATAGGCTCCGCCGCCTCTGGCTCCGGCATTGTTGCCGGTAATTTGGCAATTTATGATGTGTCCGCCTTGCCGGGCGTGGATGCCACCACCGCGTCCATTGAATTCTGTTCCGTCGTTGGCATTTCCCCCGGTTATCATAAAGCCGTCCAGAAAAGCCTGTTCAGATGTGTTATCGGGGAAAATGACCACATGGTAGCTGTTGTCCGCCGGCTCATTCTCAGTGCCAACGTCACCACTCAGGATGGTGGTATTGCCTGTCTGGAAAAGTTCTTCCGGACGCTCACTGATGTCTGTTTCATCTCCCATGAATCCTCCCCTGACCGTAACATTTTCCCTTATGACAAAGGAGAGATACCGGTCAGATGGATCTGTTAACTGATCTTCTGTTTCAGGATTGGCACTGAAGTGGATAGTCGGTTTGTACGTGCCGCCGGCGACCCATATTTCTCCGCCTTCACTCCCGGCGAGGTCATCGATGGCTGCCTGTAAATCGTTTGTGGCATCATCCCAGGTTAGATGGTCCTGATGATTATCGGAGTAAGCCACTCCGTCAGTTTTGACTTTAACAATGTCTTGTGCCTGACTGCCCGGTTGCGCTGCAAATAAGAAAATTGTGGCCATTGCAACAGAAATGGCCATGATCCGTAGGTTTAAGTAAAGTTTCTTCATGGCTAATGCTTTTTAGATAGTGAATAATAGTTTTAGCAATATCCAAAAAGCAAAAACAAGATGCACGTTTTTTTTATGAACGTCCACGCTTTGTGTAGCAATCTTCATTTTTTAGCCATGAATTGATCTGTATAGTTAATGTCAGCTGCACCCTCCCTGCACGCGGGTCATTTTCTCTTTCACCGGTTTTTCGCGGGAACTCAGGTTGTCTTCGATCTCTTTCATTTTTTCGGCGGCTCGTTGGCGGAAAAGAACCAATGTTTGTTGTGCTTTAGAATCAGAATCGGCGGTTTTAGTTGTATCATTTCCGTAAAATATGTTCCTGAAGCCGGTGGCGTTTGCTTCCAGGGCCAGACTCGTTTCGTTGCCATGATAACGGGCTACCAGACAAGCTTTCTTGGCCTGATCGGTGCTGCTTCCGTAAAAAACGTTGGTTCGGATGCGTTGGTTTAGAAGCTGTCGGTATTCCGAATTGTGAAGATCTTCCAGGGGTATGTTGATGGCGGTGGCTATGTGAAATTCTTCATATGCTTCCGGACTTCGCACATCAATGACGTTGTACTTGTAATAATTGTTGGTCAGCTCAAAAGCAAGTTTGTCGGAATCGATAAGATCGGGCTGGCATTCTCCGGCCGCGGCCCTGGCTTCCAGCTTTTGCATGGTATATTCTTTACGGGATGGTGTGATGATGACCAGCAAAACCAGCGTCAGGGGAACTGCTGCTGCAATGAGTTTGTTTCTGCCATATCTGCCCAAAAGGCTCACCGGCCGGTGGTTGACTTTGTCCTCGATCATACCGGTTATGGCGAATGCCAAAATGGCGATGATCACCATAAGCAGACCAAAAGTGGACCGCTCCATGCCAAAGACTTCATAGATGAGAAGGGCGCCCTGGTCTTCTGCCATATAGAAATCTTCAAGCAGGGGGAAAGCTTCTCCGAAGGCGAAAATGCCTATCACGGCCCCGATGATGAATGCCCAGCCGTCCACTTTTCCTATGGCGGCTGCACAGGCACTGGTGCCGGGACAGAATCCACCAATGATGAATCCGGCCCCCATTATGACACCACCCGTGATGGCAGATGGCCAAAACGAAGGATTGACGTAAATGATATCGGTGTTGAGCAGTTCCAGATGAGAAAGAAGGATAACCCCGGTCATTGCTGTGATACCGGCAGTAAAGAATACTTTCAAAACGGTGAAATCGTATCCGTAAAACAGACCGACCAGTTTCCGGGTCGAAGAAAAACCTGCCTGTTCCAGGGCAAAGCCAAAACCGATTCCCACAATCAGGGCAATGATCATGTTGAACTCGGGGGCTATTATATCGGGAATTAATGGTGCCATAATTATATGTTGTTAACGAGTTATCCACAATTTTCTGAAAAACCAGGCAAGGGCATAAGCGCCCCCGAATATGGCCAGCATCGTGATGATGCCGCCAAAAGACATGACGGCCATTCCGCTTAGGGCTGAGCCGCTGGTACAGCCCCGTCCCAATTGACTGCCAAACCCGAACAGCAGTCCCCCGCCTGCCGCGGCAAGGATACGCGTATTGTTTCTCACGCCGGGACCTTTTTCAAGTTTCAGGCCCAATCGTCCTGATAAGGCGCCGGAAAAGAAAGCCCCGATCACAACGCCCAGCATTTCAAATACCAGCCACGAATGCATGGTGCCATCCGGGTGGTCGGCGGCATAATCCTGATAGTAGGCAGTCGTCTCGTAGTGGTCGGGTGCTGCGGCTTTGACACCCGTGACGGCCACGCTTTTCATGGCTCCGCTGGCTCCCAGTCCCCGACCTGTAATGTAGATCGTTGCCAGCAGGACAAACCCAAGCAGAACACCTGCCAGGTAGGGATTCATGTATTTGTTCTTTCGTTCCATGGAAACT
>JBNJDH010000488.1:0-2729 GCA_051744695.1 Bacteroidota bacterium
GGAATGCATCGTCTATATGGGAGAAACCGATATTGAGCGGCAAGCCCCCAATGTGGCCCGCATGAAAATGCTGGGGGCCCAGGTGAGAACGGCAACTTCCGGCAGCCGTACCCTGAAAGATGCCACCAACGAAGCCCTGCGCGACTGGATAGCCAATCCTCTTGATACTTTTTACATCATTGGATCGGTGGTGGGCCCCCACCCCTATCCTGATTTGGTGGCACGCCTACAGTCGGTCATCAGTGGCGAAATCCAATGGCAGTTCCGAAATAAAAATGAGAACGCAGAACCCGATTACGTAGTGGCATGTGTGGGCGGCGGCTCCAATGCAGCCGGGGCATTTTACCACTTTCTTGATCATCCGGAAGTGAAACTGATCGGGGCAGAAGCTTCCGGCGAAGGATTGTCTTCAGGAAAAACGGCTGCTTCCATTGCTTTAGGTGATAGCGGCATCATCCACGGCAGCATGACTTACCTGATGCAGACCGAAGACGGCCAGATCACTGAACCCTACAGCATTTCCGCGGGACTGGACTATCCGGGCATCGGACCGTTGCATGCCTGGCTAAACCAAACCGAAAGGGCCAGATACCTTTCCGTCACCGACCAGGAAGCCCTGGATGCATCGTTGTTGCTCACCCGCAAAGAAGGGATTATCCCTGCTCTTGAATCTGCCCATGCGCTGGCGGTTTTGGACCAACTCGATCTGAAACAGACCGATCACGTTGCAATAATCATCTCGGGGCGTGGCGACAAAGACATGGATACATACATGAAACGGTTCGATCTGGTGTAATGTAGAAAAGAACTGTTTCCCTTCAACATTAAACCAGGCCAATTTTTCGAACCGGTCGACAAACCTTTAGCAATATGGAAAAACTCAATAACCTTTTCAAAGAGAAAAATGATCTGTTGTCGGTCTATTTCACGGCCGGCTACCCCCACCTTGGAAGCACCGTTCCGGTGTTGGAAGCACTGGAAGCCGGCGGCACCGACTTTGTAGAGATTGGCATGCCCTATTCCGACCCCCTCGCCGATGGGCCCGTCATTCAGAATAGCAGCACCCGGGCCCTGAACAATGGCATGTCCCTTCAATTCCTTTTCGACCAGCTTCACGGTATTACCTCAAAAATTCGCATGCCCCTGATCTTAATGGGGTACCTCAATCCCATTCTTCGCTTCGGCATCGAAGCTTTTATTGAAAAATGCAAAGAAACCGGCATAAGCGGGCTCATTATTCCCGATCTTCCATACGAAAATTACATGGAAGAATACCACGAGCTTTTTACAGAAAACCAGATCAGCAACATTTTCCTGATCACCCCCCAAACACCGGAAGAAAGGATACGTAAGCTTGACAAAGCATCCACATCGTTCCTTTACATGGTCTCATCAGCTGCTGTGACAGGGGCCCGCGAAGGACTTTCCCCCCAACAGATCGAATATTTTGAAAGGATCAATGTCATGGAGCTGCGGACACCTAGGATGGTGGGCTTTGGCATCAGCAACCACGATACTTTCCGCAGTGTTTGCCAGTATGCACATGGAGCCATCGTGGGAAGTGCTTTCATTAAGCATCTGGGCCAAAACGGTGATGTTCCCGGTGAAATCAGGGAATTTATTAAAAAACTTAAACACGGATAACGATCCCCCTTTCAAAAACAGGTGCAGCAGTTTTATAATCATTACTTTTGTGCCCCGTTAAAACCAAAGAAAATGAAAACCATTCAACGCTCTGTATTTTTCTTGTTTTTTATTACCTCATTCGCCTGCCAAAGTCAGGAAAACGACCGCGGATACATCGTGGAAGTTGGCGAAAAGGCCCCGGAATTCTCAGCCCAATTAACCAATGGCGAAACCTTTAACCTGAAAGACCACCGGGGGCAGGTGGTAATGCTTCAGTTTACCGCCAGCTGGTGTGGCGTTTGCCGTGAAGAGATGCCTCACATTGAAGAAGAGATCTGGCAGAAACACAAAGACGAGGATCTGGTCGTTGTAGGCATTGACCGGGATGAACCACTCGAAACCGTGAAAAAATTTGCCAAAGAGACAGGGATAACCTATCCGCTGGCTCTGGATCCGGATGCCGAAATCTTCTCACTTTATGCCGAAAAGAAAGCCGGAGTTACCCGCAACGTTCTCATCAACCGGGAAGGAGAGATCGTGTTTCTCACAAGGCTTTTCAATCCTGAGGAATTTTCGGCCCTGGTAGATAAAATTGATGAATTAATGGAAGGAGAAAAATGAACATTGCCATTGTAAAATATAACGCCGGAAACATCCAGTCAGTCAGTTTTGCCCTGGAAAGGCTGGGTTATGAAGGCCAAATCACGGGTGACCATGAAACCATCCGGCAAGCCGACAAAGTGATATTTCCGGGCGTGGGCGAAGCCAGTACAACCATGGCATTTCTGAAAAATGAAGGACTGGATCAATTGATCCCTTCACTGAAACAGCCGGTTCTGGGCATCTGCCTGGGCATGCAACTGATGTGCAGTCATTCCGAAGAAGGAGACACCCCATGCCTGGGCATCTTTGATGAGCCTGTAAAGAAATTCAAGGTGCCGGAAGCCAGCCCCCAACATTTTAAAATTCCACACATGGGCTGGAATAAACTTTCCAAGGTCAGACCTCCCCTTTTCAATTTCGAACTGGAGGATGAATTTGTTTACTTCGTTCACAGTTTTTATGTCCCCACCGGGCCAGACACCGCTGCAGAAAGCCATTAC
>JBNJDH010000489.1:0-2710 GCA_051744695.1 Bacteroidota bacterium
CGTTCACCTCTGGGTACCGCCGATTCCCTGGTTTTTGCGTTGACGGTTTCGGCCGTCAAGGCAAGAGTCAGTCCCGATCAGCCCATTACGGGCAATCCGCCGGTGCATCACTTCACCCATATCGACTACAACAGTGATTCCCAGTTCTGGACCGCTTGTCAGGATTCAAACGGGGTGATGTATTTCGGGAACAACTATGGGGTGCTCAGATTTGACGGAGAACGGTGGGATGAAGCTTATCTCCCCAATAACAGTTCGGTGCGAAGCCTTTTCCGGGCTTCAGACGGGACCATCTATGCAGGGGGATTTAATGAATTTGGAAAACTCGTCTCCCATCCCGACGGGAGTTTTGGGTATCAATCACTCATTGATAAAATCCCTTCCAAATATCAGGATTTCGGAAATGTATGGGAAATACTGGAAGTAAACGGAACCATCGTTTTTCAAAGCTATGATTATTTATGCATCCTTAACGACAATCATTTCGAGATCATCGAACCTTCGACCACGTTCGGTTATGCCGGTGTATGCAATGAACAGTTATTCATTCTCGATCAGGACCAGCTCTTTACGCTGAATGTAGACAATTCCCGGTTCACGCCCTTCATCACAACCGAACAGGTCAATCATGAAGAAATCCTGGAAATCCTTCCGGGAAACGAAAAACAGTCGGTCCTGATCATCACCAAGGAAGGGTCACTTTATACTGTAGATGCCAATACCCGGGCTATACAAAACACCCAAAAGTTAACCATTCCCGGGAGCAATCCGGTTTTTACAAGTGCCATCCGATCTTCTTCGGGCATCCTTTATACAGGAACCCTAAGCCATCACGTGTTATCCTGGAAACTTGGGGATGGCCGGCTGAAAAAAGTCCGATCCTTCCCCAAACTACAGGACCAAACCGTACTTGGGCTTTTTGAAGGAGAGGAAGGTGTCATCTGGAATTTGCTGAACAAAGGGCTGGATTATTTCGACCCCAATGCACCTTTGACATCTGTTTTCCAGGGTTCTTCCATCTATGATGCGGTGTGGTTCAACAACCAGTTGTATATTGCCACGAACCAGGGGGTTTTTCAATCGGGCCAGAACATTTCCAAAGAAATTTTTAACCAAAAAACATTCACCAGCATACCTGGCCTGGAAGGACAGGCCTGGTCGTTAAATGTCGTAGACGGACAATTGTTCTGTGCGCACGACCGGGGTCTTTTTCATCTTTCTGGAAACAGTGTAAAAAGGATAGGCCCCTTCGATGGCGTATGGAAACTATACCCTGTTTCCGAAAACGGGGACTACTTTGTCTGCACCTATGACGGGCTGGGTCTGATCTCTGTTTCTTCTTCGGGAATTGAAATCCAACAACAAACCGTTGATGGTTTTAGCGAATCGACCAGGGATTTGATGGCGGTTAAGGATGAGTCCAATACCTACTGGGTCTGTCACGGTTACAAAGGCGTATTCAGGATCAAAACCAATGATGCCCATACCAGGGTGATCTCTACGGAACATTTTGACAAAGAACATGGACTTCCCTCGCCCTATAACATAAACGTTCACCGCTGGCAGGGAGAAAATATTTTTTCCACAAATCAGGGGCTTTTCACCTTCGATCAGGATTCCAGGTCGTTTGTCATTCATGATGAACTGACCAATCTGCTGGGAGATACAGAAAACGTCCGCCAGCTGGAAGAACAAGGGGATACCACCTGGTGTGTCATCGACGACCGGATAGGTTTCTTTAACAACTCCGAAATGGAGGATGTCGTCACCGCCCCCTTTCTATCTTTAAAAGGCACCCTCAATCAGGGAATGGAGTGCATCGTTCCTCTGGAGAGATTTTCCGCAACCCTTATCGGCACAACAAACGGTCTGTTTGTGTACCGACCGGGCATTACAAACGCCAAAGATGAGAAGAACCCTCCGCGGACACATATCCCGCTGGTTCGTTTCAGCAGGAATGACACCACCATTTCCCGGCGTTCGTCTACCTTCAAGCATCCCCTGAATTTTTCCAATGATGTTTACAACATTCATTTCCAATTTTCGGCCCCGCGGTTACGCGACAAAACAAAAATCCAATATACCTACAAGTTGGAGGGGCAAATGGAAGAATGGTCGGAGTGGCAGGACAAGCCCGACGTTACCTTTTCTTTTCTCAAAAGCGGGGATTACGACCTGCACGTGAAAGCCCAAAGTTTGTCGGGAGAGACTGCCAGGGCCACGCATCTGGGCTTTTCAATAGAACCGGCCTGGTATGCCACCTGGCCCTGGATCCTTTTCTGGTCCGCCCTGGGGTTAACTTTAATATTCAGCATCTTCAAATGGATTCAAAAAATCATTTTGAAAGAAAAAGAAGAAACCCGCCAGGAAGAAAAAGAATTGCAAAAAGCCCGTGAAATAGAAAGGGAAAACCAGGCCATCACCCGTGAAAAAGAACGCATTGAAGCCGAAAATGTAGAAAAAAGCAAGGACCTGGCCAACAATGCCATGCTCATTGCCAAGAAACGGGAGCTTCTGATCGACATCCAGTCGCAACTGAACGAGCTACGGAAAACTGCCGGAAATGACAAAGTACGCGGCGAAATGCTCAAAATTGTACGCAACATACAAATGAGCCTCAACGATGAAAAACAATACCAGCTTTTCGACACCAACCTGGAACGCGTTCATCAGGATCTTTTCAACGAGTTAAAAAAGCGATACCCCTCCA
>JBNJDH010000490.1:0-2710 GCA_051744695.1 Bacteroidota bacterium
AGTAGTTCGTTGCTCCGGTACCGGGCAACTGCCGCACTTAAATTTACTGAAATGCGCTCTTTAATCAAATTGAGAAATTCAATCTTGATTTCAGTCAGTTCATTTACCGGTGCAAGTTCAATTACTGCCTGAATGCGATTGCTGTAATGTAATGGCAAAAAGTAAATTTTCCCGGGAAATATTTCACCAGTGGCACTGTAAACTTTATGGTATTTGCTTTTTGTTTCAATAATCCGAAGTCCTTCATCGAGAGCCGCTTTCCCTACAAGACCTTCGCCAACCTGAATTTCTTCTTTTACCGACTCTACATCCACACCCAATGAACCTGTTAATTCAAGGTGCTCCAAAACTTCGTCAAATACATATACCGCTCCCATTTCAATCGCCAAAAAATCACACAGGTAATTAATTATGCGGTCAGATAATTCTCTTACCGGATAATTTCCCCGCATTTTGTCATCAAGCCTGCTAATTCCATTTTGCAGCCAGTTTTCGCGTTTGGCATATAAACTTGATTCTTCGAGCCTTGCTGCCATTTTATTGAGCGCAGGCGTTAGATCATCTTTTTTCGATTTTTGATTCAGTCTGACACTGTAATCTCCCTCGGCAACTTTTTTTGAATGTGAAATGATCTCCTGCAACCTGATTTGGATTCCCCTAAACGCTTTCGACAGTTCGCCCAATTCATTTCTCGTGGCTATATTTACAGAAGCGTTTAAATTGCCAGCGGCAATTTCTTTGAAATTACCTGCCAGCATTTTAAGGGGGTCTGAAATTGATTTCGAAATGCGTCCGGAAATAAATGCAATGGCAATTATTAATACCGTAACTAGTAACGCCAGGAGCCTTACAAGAGATCGGGCCACATAATCGTTAAAAGCAAAAATTTTGGAAGCAAATAGCTGGTTAATCTCCTTGATTTGTAAAAAATGTGACTCGATCTGTTGCCTTTTTTCGGGAGTTTTTTGTAAGGTGTAATTTTCTATTTCCGACACAATTGTATTTCCCAGTTTATAAGCGTCAACAGCATTAGCCTGGATTTCACTGAGTTTTTGTTTGTTAATTTTACTGAATAACAAAATTTGTACGCCCATCATTTCCGCCCGTTCAATGTCATAGTCGAGCCCCTCTTTAAATACGTCATACATTAATGGCAACCACTCTTCTTTGTGCATCGTTTGCATAATACTGTCGATGGCCGAAAAAGTATAGGCTATTTTAACAGCTTCATTAAAGTTTGCATAAGTATTCTCTAAATCTTTTTGTTCTCCGCTGATTTCGTATTCATGAAACTTTTCAATGCCCTGGTAGAACTTTTCAATAAAAACCCGCTGTTCGTTCACTATTATTGTCAGCGTTTGGCTCGAGCGGAACAAAAAATTGGCAATTATTCCCATCAAAACGAGGCTCAGCATAAAAATGCCAATAACTATCCCCAGCTTCGTTTTTATTTTAAAGTCAGAAAAACGTGTTTTTAGTTTTCTCATTCATCAGTTGTATTAAAACCGGTTTTTGTAATCGTGCAAAATAGTTAAAAAATGGGAGTTAATTATTACGAGGACCCAAATATATATATTGAAAACTATTGAATACGTTAAGAATTGATTTGATTCGCATTAAATATTATATTTGAAATGTAATACCAAACTAATTAAAATATATAAATATGGACAGAAGATCATTTATTCAAAAAACATCATTTAGCACAGCCGGCATGGTAACGGCTTTTCATATTCCCGTTTTCGCTCAAAACCGTAAAATAAAAATTGGTCTCATCGGTTGCGGCTGGTATGGTATGGTCATTACAAAAGCTGCCCTGAAAGTGGGAGGTGTGGAAGTAATTGCCGTTTGCGATGTGGATACCCAACACCTTCGGGACAGTGTCGATGAGATTGAAAAAATTCAGGGAGCCCGTCCCAAAGAGTATAAAGACTACAGGGATTTGCTCGATATTAAAGATTTGGAAGCCGTTATGATTGCTACCCCGCCGCAGTGGCACGCTTTGCAGTTTGTTGCGGCCTGCGAAAAAGGACTCGATATTTATTGCGAAAAACCGCTGGCTTACGATGTGGAAGAGGGTATAGCCATGATGAAAGCAGCAGAAAAAGCAGGAAATATTGTGCAAGTTGGATTTCAGCGAAGGCAAAGTAATGCTTTTCAAAAAGCGAAGGAGTTAATAACTAATGGAACTACCGGTAAAGTTCATCAGATTGGCGCACAGATTCACTACATTCCGGTGCTGGAAGACAATACCATCCAGGAACCACCTGCTTCCCTCGATTGGGATACCTGGTGCGGTCCGGCACCCAAACTTTCTTACCGGCCAAGCATAGGGCACAAAGCCTGGCGCCTGGAAAAAGAGTACGGCAACGGCCATCTGGTTGACTGGGGAATCCATCATATCGATACTATCCGTACTGTTATGGAAATGGGAATACCTGAATCGTTTCAAACCAGTGGCAACCTTGAAATTCTGAAAGGCAAAATTACCACGCCTGATACATTGAACGCAGCAATGTATTTTCAGGAAATGCCTGTATTTTGGCAGCACCGCATGTGGGGTGCCGGCGATTTGAATCCACAGTTTAACAACGGTGTTTTCTTTTACGGCGAAAAAGCCACCCTGTTTGCTTCTGATAATAAATTGGTGCTAATGCCTGCCGGAAGAAACCAGAGCCAGCAGGAAATGGATATTCCAACGCCCGATATG
>JBNJDH010000491.1:0-2710 GCA_051744695.1 Bacteroidota bacterium
TAAACGGTTCCTGTTTTTAAACCTGCCCCAACATTGAGTTTTACTTTCTCCTTTTCACCGGTAACCATGATCAC
This sequence comes from Bacteroidota bacterium, assembly GCA_051744695.1. Classification (GTDB taxonomy): domain Bacteria; phylum Bacteroidota; class Bacteroidia; order Bacteroidales; family Marinilabiliaceae; genus Marinilabilia. The sequence continues at coordinate 75 of JBNJDH010000491.1, forward strand.
CGACCAATCTCCGTTATCCGGATTCTGCAAAGCAACATGACTGCCACGCCAGGTGTCCGAATCGAATTGTTCACAGGCATTGTTCATGTATTTCCATCCTGGCTCAGCAAACTGAGTGGTATGGGCCAGCGCCCAAACTGCTGGCCATACGGTATAATGGCCGTCCCACGGAGAATCTGCCTGCATGGCTCCGGTACTGGACCAGAGAAGCTGGTTGTAAATACCATCAATAGGGCACCAAATCAGATATTTGGTAGTCCGGTCCATCGTATAAAGTTTGTTGATCAACCGTGCGAGGTAAAGTGCTCCTTTACCACCCCATTCTTGTCCTGACTGGCTCCATTCTTCACTTGCCCACAAGGGTTTGCCTGATTGTTTGGCTTTTTCAGTAGCATGACGACCTTTCTCCTGGTCAATCTCCCAGGGCCTGCGACCATCCAGATAATGGTAACCAACGGCATCAATTAAGCTATCATATACAGGATCTTCTTCAAACTCCTCAAAAATCTCCCAGAACTCGCTGTCATCATCGGGTGCCTGAAGCCTGACTTTTGAAAACCCGTGGGCATTCAATGTAGGACGCAGGTGTTCAACAATCCAATCCCGGTCGCTTCCAAATTCATTTTGGGCAGCAGAAATATAGTCAATTTCCATTCCATAGTATTTTCTGGCAACTTCTAAAAAAGAAACAAAAAAATCTGCCGACTCTTGTGAAAAACGATCGCCGACCCAGGCTGGAAATGCCCACGGAAGACAGTCAAGGATGATCTCCGGGTTTCGTTTGCGGGCCTCATCCATAAACCAGAATTCATACCCACGAGGCTTCGGATCAGTTAATTCCTCACGTGTAATCACATGAGAAGGTTCGCTGCCGCACGTGGAATTCTCCCCTCCACCAATTTCAACTTTTAGATGCTGGAAACCTGCTCCAAACTTTGGTTTGAATAGGAAATCAAGCACTTCGGAGCGTTGCTTTTCGGGATAATCAAATAGAAGGCGGGTTGAAGCCCCGGCACTAACCGCCCCGATTCCTTCAAAAACCCTCCCTTCATCATTGGCATGGATAGATATCGTTTTTTGTGCGTGCATATCCAACGCAAACAAGGTAATTGCTAAAAAGCAGAAGATAAACTTTTTCATTCGTATATCATTTAATTAATCATGTTTATCTACCGTAATCCGGATTATTGGGTATAAGACCCAGGCTTCCCAGGAAATCAGCACATGCAGCTGCAACACTATAATTCTGATTTTTCCCGGCGCGAACAGTCTTTATGGTTTCGATAAACGGCTCCTTATTTGTATCTGGCATATATAAAAGATAGTTGATCGCCATTAAGGAAATATGGGCGTTCTCATCAGAAATGAACTCATCCAGCTTTGATTTTGCCCGGCTGCTGTTAAAAACCTCGTAAGCAATGGCAGATGCTGTAACAGCCACGGGAGGATAAGGATCATTGATGGCATTTAGGATTTGATCAGAATGCTGCATGAGGTCACCGGAAGATTGGCTCCTCAGCCCCATAACAGCCCAGTAGCGGATTATTTTATTGGGACTGTCAATAAAGCTGATTTGCTTTTTAGTAACTTCATCGCCTCGTAGACCGGAGAGAGAAGCCACTTCAAGAATTTTTTCCAGTGGATAATCTTTCCTATCAGTACGAAATTCATAAGCTGTTGTGGTTTCAGAAAGCGATGCAATCTCGTATTCCGGAAGGAACATCACATCGCGGGATTGAAGAATTTCTTCTCTCATAAGGTTCCGCATCTTTTCAAGTACCGGTTTATATTCCGGATCTTCAGCAAGGTTTTTGGTTTCCCACAAGTCGTTTTCTATATCGAATAAAAATTCGGCAGGCCGGCTTTCAAATAAGTTTTCCTGTAATGGGTTAAGCCTGCTATTTGCCAGGTCTTCCCTCATCTGCTGTGTGATTTCTCCTATTTCCATATAGCGGATGTAACGCGCTTCGGGCATGAACGGCATGTAATTGCGCGAATATACATATTTGCCATCGGTCACACTCCTTACCATATCGATTCCATTGTCAGCACGGTCGGAAGAAATATGCAGGTGCCGGATAGGTTTCAAACGTTGTTCACCCATAAATGGCCGTCCCTCAAGATGATCAGGAATTTCTCCTCCTGCAATGCTGAGGATGGTTGGTGCAAGATCGGTGAAATCAATAAGTTCATCAGTCACCACACCACCCGTTCCCCAGGGTGACAAATGTTTATACATATCCGGGAACCAGATAATAAAGGGCACCCGGTATCCGTAATTGATGCCGTTGGTTTTACCCCGGGGCATTCCCTCTCCGTGATCGGCATAAAAGAAAATGATGGTGCTGTCTTTCAGGTGATCTTCTTTCAAACGAGTCAGCAGTTGTCCAATACGCTTGTCGGTGAGCTTTATTGAATTGTAAACCCTTGCAAACTGTTTCCGCATTTCCGGGCTGTCGAGGTAAAAGGGCGGGATTTCATATTCATTATCGCCAATTCGCTCTTCCGGAGAAAGGTGTTCGAGCACATTTTTCAGATACCAGTTGTAGGTTTGTGTCATGGTGCGAGACTGGTGCGACTCCATATAATTGAAAACCGCGAAAAACGGCTGACCCGGTTTGCGATCCCACCATCCG
>JBNJDH010000492.1:0-2697 GCA_051744695.1 Bacteroidota bacterium
AATGAATTGCCAAACATTGAAAAAATTGTTGTTCTTGATGACATTTCAGACGTTGGCGATAAAGAAATTTTATTGAGTGATGTGATCAGGGACGGAGAAGACTTCCGGGCAAATTATCCAAACAAACTGGAAGAACGAAAACAATCGGTTCACTGCGATGATGTGGCCAACATTTCTTATACCTCGGGAACTACGGCCCAGCCCAAAGGCATTATGCTGACCCACCGGAATTACACCGCTAACGTGGAACAAGCTTTCAGTTACATTGATATCCCCGCCCATTTCCGCACACTTGTGGTTCTTCCCTGGGACCATGCATTTGCCCATACCGCTGCCCTTTATGCCTTTATGTACCGGGGAGCATCCATTGCTTCAGTAGAAGTTGGAAAAAATCAGCTTGAAACACTAAAAAACTTTTCCAAAAACATCCAGGAAATCAAGCCCCACGTGTTAATGAGCGTGCCCGCCATTGCCAAAAATTTCCGGAAAAACATCGAAAAGGGAGTTGCCCAAAAGGGCAAAGTCGCATCGATACTTTTTAATGCAGGGTTAAAATATGCCATCTGGTATAACGGCGACGGCAACAACCGGGGCAAAGCATTGAAAAAATTAACGCACCCCATATATAAACTTTTTGACAAAATTCTTTTCAGCAACATAAGAGAAAACCTGGGTGGAAACCTTGAATTCTTCATCGGTGGCGGCGCTTTGCTGGATATCGATCTGCAAAGGTTCTTCTATGCGTTGGGGACCCCCATGTATCAGGGCTATGGACTCAGTGAAGCCGCCCCGATCATTTCGGCTAACACCCCCGATCATCACAAACTCGGCTCCTCAGGACGGGTTGTAAATGACCTGGATATCCGCATCTGCAGTGAAAACGGAGAAGATTTACCAACCGGTGTTTCCGGAGAAATTGTGATCAGGGGAGAAAACGTGATGAAGGGATACTGGAAAAATGAAGAAGCCACCAACGAAACCATCAAAGATGGCTGGCTTTACACAGGAGATTTGGGATACCTTGACCACGAAGGATACCTCTACGTACTTGGGCGTTTCAAAAGCCTCCTGATTGGTTCAGACGGGGAAAAATACAGCCCCGAAGGCATTGAAGAAGCCGTCATTGATCATTGTCCCCTGATCGAGCAGTTCGTGTTGCATAATAACCAAAATCCTTATACCGTGGGGCTCATTGTTCCCAACCGTGAACAGGTTAGTCAGCTTGTCAATTCGCTCGATCCTGAATTTTCAGAAGAACAAAAGCAGGAAGAAGTTTTAAAGGCCATTCGGGAGCAACTCAGCCAATTTAAACCAGGGGGAAAACTGGAAACCATGTTTCCGCAACGATGGTTGCCAACGGCATCTGTTATCCTCCCCGAACCCTTCACAGAAGCAAATAAACTATTAAACAGTACAATGAAAGTTGTCCGCAGAAAAGTAGAAGACCATTTCAGTGATGAGATCAGCTATCTTTACACGCCTGCCGGCAGGACATTTATTTCAGACAGAAACAAGAACAATATCCAAAAATACATACCTTAGAAAAGTAAGTGTAGTGATATTTACGTGGAGAATTTCACACCAGTGAAGTAATATTTTATGCCTTTTGTAAAAAAATGACATCAAAAAATCACATTTATCGTATACCTCACGTAGTTATGTTTTGTAATAAGTAAAGTTTTCACCATTTTTACAGTCCTTAAAAACACCTAATATTTGGTTCATGCACAAACGCATCATCCGATCAATATTTATACTCATAATTTTGATTTTTGCTGCCTCCACAACCGGAGAAGGGCAAAGAAGGTCTGGCTTTAACCTGACTGAAGGTATGACAATCACGCCGCGCGGCGGATACAATCTTTTTTTTGGTGACCTGGTGGATAAGTCCCGTGGAAGCTATTCAGGAGGGGTATTGGTTGACCGGGAGTTGACAAGGTTTCTTTCTGCCCGAAGTCAGTTAATTGGTGGCGTTATGCAGGGAACGCAGGTTCAATCGGACATGGTTTATGCCGAATTTGACAATTTCTATACAGAATTCACCGTCGGAGGAGCTTACCATCCCCTTAACCACTTGTTAGGATATTTCAGAGAAAGAACCTTCCAGCCTTATGCCCACCTCAACACAGGACTTGTTTATTACAATGCAACGGAATACTGGGGCAAAGCCAGCGACGGACCCACCGGTGAAGAATGGCGGTCGGCCTCAGGGGTTTCTCCCGTGATCTCTCTGGGAGGTGGCGCAGATATTTGGATCAACCCTGTTATTACTGCAAACATTGAAATAAGTGGAAGTCTGCCATTTACAGATCAAATGGATGTGCATGATGTGTGGTACAATTCATATGAAGACTGGCAAAACAATGTGAATCCCCACTCAACCGAACCTTATGATTTTTATTACAACATCACTGTGGGTATTTCGATAACCCTTAATAACAGCGAATATAATAACCACTCAAAATACAACCGCAGGAGTTATCTTAAAACACAAAAATTCTACCGTTCCAAATCAAGGAGAAGTCCTTCAAACAAAAGAGACAAAAAAGGATTTCTGTTTTTCTGGTAAGGTCAATCTATTCTTTCTTTTCGGCCAGTACTTTTTCAAGGCGATACATCTCATCGCGATATTGGGCGGCCTGGATGAAATCCAATTCTTTTGAGGCCTCCTGCATGGCCTTTTTGGTTTCTGCTATG
>JBNJDH010000493.1:0-2691 GCA_051744695.1 Bacteroidota bacterium
CAGCTTTTCATGGCCGGAAGCAAATCATGTTTAATTTCTTTTTTATTGCCGATAAAATTGTCATCAACCACCGAAACAGATCCGCGCCATCCCTGGTTATATAATGCATCAAGCTCATCAATGATCTGACGGGTTTCCTTCATCCGGACTTTTCGTCCCAAAAGAGAGGTAATCTCGCAAAAATCGCAATTATACGGACATCCGCGGGTGACCTGGATGTTCATAAATGCGTACTTCTTCTTTTCCAGCAACTGATAATCCGGGACGGGAGACATCGAAAGATCAGCAAATTCCTCAGTTTTATAAACTCTTTGAAGCTCACCTGCTGCCATATCTTTAAGAAACAAGGGCAGGGTTAACTCCGCTTCATTTAAAACGAAATGGTCGATCTGAGGGTAGTTTTCATATTCCTGCGTAAACAGCGGACCTCCGGCAACCATCTTCACGCCGGTTTTCTGACATTCCGAAATGAGATAATCAACAGATGGTTTTTGAATATACATGGCACTAATAAATACATAATCGGCCCATTGAAGGTCTTCTGAATTCAGTTTCGACACGTTCATGTCCACCAGTTTCTTGTTCCAGGTGGCCGGCAGCATAGCCGAAACAGTGATCAGTCCTAATGGTGGAACAGCCGCTTCTTTTTTTATGAATTTCAAAGCATGTTTAAAACTCCAAAAAGAATCGGGATATTGGGGATATAGGAATAAAATGTTCATAAGGGTTAATTTTATTGTTCAATTTCACGAACCTTTGCGCCGCGGCCTGTTCTTAACTACAAAGATCGGGAAAAGAGACAGAGAGGGGGTTACATTATTCCTGAAAAAGCTTACATTATTCACACATTGTCGAGAGGATCCCGTCTTTTATTGGCAAGCTGTCTGAAGTAAGTCGGTGTAAGTCCGGTAAACTTTTTGAACTGGTTGGAAAGATGGGCAACACTGCTGTAATGCATCTTATAGGCAATTTCGGTGAGGTTGAGCTCGTCGTAAACAATCAGCTCTTTTACTCTCTCGATCTTATGAGCCAGGAAAAATTGTTCGATGGTGATGCCTTTGACCTCAGAAAAAAGGTTTGCCAGGTAAGTATAATCATAATTTAGTCTTCGGCTCAGAAAATCCGACAGATTTATCTTGATCTGATCTTCATTGTAATGCACAAGTTCAATAATGGTGGTTTTGATCTTTTCCACCAGGATGCTCTTTTTGTCGTCCATCAATTCCAGTCCCGATGCCCTCAAAGCTCGATCCAGTTGTTCTCTTTGTGGGGTTGAAATGTTCTCAGTAATATTGGCTTCCCCTATTTTCACATAAACATAGTGCACCCCAAGCTTTTCAAGCTCGCCTTTGACCACCATCTGGCAGCGAATGCACACCATATTTCTAATGTAGAGTTTCAAAGAATGGTTTTTTTGTTTCTTTTAAAATTTAAAAGGATAATTAAGAAAAACAAGGGGATGCATAAAAAAGTTGTGGCATATTGATGTCGATTTAAGTATAAAATGACATGAGCAGCAAAATTCAAGCTATAAAACCTCCCAGGGAGAGGAAGATTTTCTTCAGAATGGACCCTACCAATGACACCGGTACATCAAAAAAAGGGGGAAACACATCCAATGTATCATCATCGCATGCGCCTCCCCCTCTCAGGTTTCAAATATATATAATAGAGTAAATTCAATCCTTCCACTTAATGCCGCACCCTACAGCTTTGGTCGTCTTTTGCTTTACAGAGTTTCCATTCAGCAGGGCGGTTGTGGCATCAGCCACATAGGTTTTAGAAACGGCATCGGGGTTTTGGTAATTGTCGTCGATGGTTCCTATGTATCGCACGATCAAATCCCCGGATTCTTTATTGAGCAGGAACACGTGAGGTGTTTTTTTCGCCCCATAAGTTTTGGCAATCTCCTGTGTTTCGTCCACAAGATAGGGGAAAGTAAACCCTTTATTTTCCGCCCTTTTCTTCATGTTTTCAAAGGAATCTTCGGGGTAAACTTTCGAATCGTTGGGGTTGATGGCAATAACCGGATAGCCTTTGTCTTTGAAAGTTTTATCCAATTGGACGATCCGGTCCTCATAGGCCTGGGAATAAGGACAGTGGTTGCAGGTAAAAATCACAATAAACCCTTTGGCATCGGGATAATCCGAGAGTGAGACGGTGCTGCCGTCTATGTTTTTCAAATCAAAATCCCTGGCCTTATCGCCGGGTTCGTATCCCTGGCCCTGAATATTAACAGCAAAGGCCATTAGAGCAATCGTCAATAATACTTGTTTCATATCGCCTCCGTTTTTAAGATGTTTTTCAATTCTGTGTAAGTAAGAGATCCTTCAACAAATTTCCGGCTGTCGGCATTGTAAATGACCGTGGCGGGAATGGCCCCCGACCAGCCGGGATTGACCTTTTCGATCCAACTGTTGGAATCGGGATCGTTGAGCAATATGACTTTTTCCTGCTCCATCCCATGTTCCCGGATGAAGGGAATCACGCGGGAATCGACCTGTCCGGGGAAATCGAGGCTGACAAAAATGAAACGGACCTTTTCATCTTTCATCTCGCTGGCTACCTTGATGAAGTCCGGAATTTCTTTCACACATGGCTTGCACCACGTGGCCCAGAAATTCACCACATAAGTGGTGTCGTTGCTTTTATGTAAGAGAGGCTCAAAAGCTTCAAAGTCCATTTCGGGGA
>JBNJDH010000494.1:0-2689 GCA_051744695.1 Bacteroidota bacterium
CCAAAATCAATTTTTTATGGAAAAGTATTCAGAGTACAAAGTAATCCGCATTACAGAAAGCGGATGCAGCGCCATTTTATGGGGAGCAGCCACCCTCCCCCTTGAAAAGATCAATGAACGTTTAAATGAGGAAGCCCGCGAGGGTTGGCAGGTGGTTTTCCAATTGATCGAGAAAAAACGCACCGCCCTGCTTTGGGCCCGCGAGGCCTTACTTGTCACCCTGGGAAGATAACCATTGGATTTTTCAATGCTCAAAAAGCTCATTTTAAAATTCATTGATCAGTATCAAAAGCATGGGGGCGGAGAGCAATTGCTGTTCGTCAGTTGCAACCTCCGCCCCACTTGTTCTGAGTTCGGGAAATATGCTGTTAACCGATACGGTGCGTTCAAAGGCCTCCGTCTATTAATGAAACGGATGAAGAAGTGCGGCAGGATGAAGTAATGGTTCATCACAATAATGGGTGCCTTTTCTAAATTTGAATGTTTCTTGAGAAAAATGGCTTACGCCATTTTAAACCCTTTAAGATCATACGATCAAATCTGGCTAAAATCGAAAAACCAAGTATGTATTTTTAGGAAGAGCCACAAAAAAAAACCAACATCTCTTGTTATGACGAAAACATTAAATCCTTCCGAAAAATCTGATTCCGATTTTCTGTTTATGATCGAACAGGCCACAAAAGCTCCATCGGGTCACAACACACAACCGTGGTTGTTCAAAACCGGAAAAGAAAGCATAGAAATCCATCCCAATTTCCAAAGAGCCCTCAAAATTGTTGATCCGGACCACCGGGAACTCTTCATCAGCCTTGGTTGTGCCCTGGAGAATCTATGTTTGGCGGCTTCTGCCAAAGGATACAATTACGAAACGGCCATATCCGAAGAAGGCATCATCACGACACATCTTTCCAAAAACGATGCGTCGAAGGAGAGTCCTCTTTTTCAACAAATTCCGGTCCGCCAGACAAACCGTGAAGCATACAACAGCCAGATGATCGATGCTGAAACATTGGAACAACTCCGTAGTATTGAATGCTTTCCGGGCATCAATTTTCATTTTTTCAAAAATGGAGAAGCCGAATTCGAAAAAATAAAAAACTTTGTTACCCGGGGAAACATCCTGCAAATGCAGGACAAAAATTTCACCGATGAGCTTATTTCCTGGATGCGATTAAATAAAAAGCAATCGCTGGCCACCCGCGACGGTCTGAGTTACGCCGTTTTCGGAGCGCCCAGTCTGCCCGCATTTATTTCCAAACCCATTATTCGCAGCGCATTAACCCCTGACAAACAAAACAAAGGGGACATAAAGAAAATCCGGTCTTCATCCCACTTTGTTTTGTTCACCACACAGTATGACACCCGCACAGAATGGATCAATCTGGGAAGGACCCTTCAGCGGTTTCTGCTTCAATCTACCAAACACGGAATCGCTCATGCCTACATGAACCAGCCCTGCGAATTGAAAGAACTGGCCGAAGAAATGAAAGCATCATTAAATTTTGATAATGAGCAGCCCGCCATTCTGCTTCGAACGGGCTATGCCGAAAAAGCCCCGTATTCTTTACGAAAAGGGGTTGAAGAGGTGATAATGCAATAGAAATCCTTTTACTCTTTCGGCAATTCGATCAATTCCACCCGCCGGTTGCGTGCCCGGCCGTCTTCATCGCTATTACTGGCGACAGGTGCAAACGGCCCTACACCTTTAGGCGTGAGGCGGTCTTCTGAGATGCCGTGTTCTGAGGCAAGAAAATCAACAACAGCTTCGGCCCGTTCTTCCGACAAGGTCATATTGTGATCGATGCTTCCGGTGGTGCTGGTATGTCCGACCACACCCACGTTAAGATCCGACTTGTCATTTAAAAGTTTTGCAATTTCAGCCAGGGTGGATTCAGATTTTTCTTTGATCGTGGCTTTGTCTGTATCGAAGTGGATGCCATAGAGACGGACGCTTCCCTGTTCTTCAATATCCTCTGCCATGGCTTTGGCGTTAATATCAACCTTTACTTTACCCGTAGTCATGGGCTTCTCTTCAAGAATCTGAAGAGCTGTTACCACCTGGTTGTCAAAATCGGCATGTCCACTAATCAGTGTGTGTGAAGAAACATAAACATCGCCATTCTCCTGTGGAAGCCGTGCCAAAAAGTAACTGGCATCTTCCCCGCTCAAAAAAACATTGTCGTTTTTTCGACCACCGATCATATCAAAATCCCGGTAAATTTCTCTCGGAATCTCCTCAAGACCGCCAAAGCATTCATAAACCATTTCGAAACCGGCTTCCTTCAATGCCATCTGGTAGTTGCGTTGTACCTGCAACACAGACAAGCCCTCAGGCAGAAAATACAAGATTCGGGTGGCTTCCCCTTCCGGCTCAATTTCCTGTAGTTCACCTTCCTCTTCCCCGGTGAAAAAAGTCAGACGGTCATAATCTACCTGTTCATAGCCCCGAATATAAGCCCCTTCGTAACGGGAAATCATCGGATGGTCTTCACTTCCTTCCACGTCTTCCTGGGCAAAAAGTCCGGCAGAACCCGTGAAAACTAAAGTCATCAAGACAAAATAAGAAATGATTTTTTTAAACATAGCTAACTATTTTTGGGGTTTACAATAATGGATAAATGGGGTCACACGAGAGCATTGGGTGCAGGTCAGCTTCTGAAATTCTTTCTTACGATAAATCTCAGCCATT
>JBNJDH010000495.1:0-2681 GCA_051744695.1 Bacteroidota bacterium
AATATCCGCATCTTTTCATTCGAGATGACGATCTCTGTAAATTCGGAAAATCCGCCATCAATGCCCGCGATCATGAAAACGAATGCGCCGATTGCGCCGGCCATCAGGATGATTCCCTGAATGACATCACCCCATACCACGGCTTCAATGCCGCCCGATGTACAATAAATAATGGTGATGATTCCCATCAGTATGATGGAAAGATATATGCTGAAGCCGGTTACTGCATTCAGTGCGAGGGAAGGAAGATACAGCACCACCGCGATTCGTGTGACCATAAAGAGGATGAAGAGGGCCGAAGCCAGCCATTTCATTCGTTTGTTGAAACGAAGTTCCAGGTACTGATAGGCCGTTGAGAGGTTGAAGCGCCTGAAGAAGGGCAGGAAGTACCAGATGACAAAGGGCGCAATAAGAATGATGCAGAACTGGAAGACCAGCATATGCCAGTCGGTGGCATAGGCCTTGGCCGGAATGGATATGAAAGTGATGGCGCTGAGGGTGGTGGCAAAAATGCTGATGCCCGCGGCCCACCAGGGAATCCGGCCTCCTGCTTTGAAATAGTCGTCTACACTTCCGTCCTTTTTGATGAAGTAAAAACCGAGGTAGAGCATTCCTGCAAAATAGAGTCCCAGGACCACGTAGTTGATCCAACCAAACAGAGGCTTAGATGTGATGCTGATGGACTTAATTTCGGGTGTTCTGATGCCCGGGCTGATTTCCCCCATGGGGACAATCCACTGTTCATCCCATTTCAGCATTTTGGTGACGGCTGGTGCCGGTCCTTCCCATTGCTCAGATGAATGCCAGGTGTCGGTGATGGTGTTGTAGATCAGTATTTTTTTGTTGAAACCCGGATGATTTGTCCACAGGCTGTCTCTTTCGCTTTTGGCCTTTGGGTTTTGGGGCATTTGGTTGATGGCGGCCTCTATCTTATTGTAGGTATTTCCCTGGTCGCCTCCGGCCATGATAATGTGCGAAGCTCCTGCAGCGGCTCCGGCTGCCACAGCCAGGGGGAATGGTTTTTCCTGACCGGCCAGAGAGATTTTCTTATGGGTTTTCCAACGATTGCCGGTGGGGCTATACGACCAAACCGAAGCGGAAAATGTGGTTTGCGCATCAGCATCTCTTTTGTATCGCCCGCCAATGGCATAGAGGGCTGTTTCCGATCCGTTGCTTTGCGCCACCAGCGTCATGCCGGCACGGGGGGCGGGCATGGGTCGTTTCTCCTTCCATCCCTCCTGCGGATTGGACAAATCCAGTGCAAGCAATTTTTTCGATGGGCCGTCAGGTGTTTCTCCTCCTGCCAGATAAACGATGTTGCCAATTTGTTCCAGACTGTGTCCCTTTACCGGGTAGGGAAGTTCCGGCATGGTACGGATCTCGGGTTCACCATTGTTTAGAGCGATGATGAAAGCGTTGTCAGAAAGTCCGTCAGGTGTTTGTCCGCCTGCACAAAAAACCCCTTCGCCGGTTGTGACTGAGCCGCCTCCTGTCACAGCGGCCGGAAGTAGGTCAGCAAAGGTCGTCCAGAGGATCGAATCACCCTGCCGGATGCCCGTCATCACATCATCGAACAGCAATTTTTCACCATCTTCCCACGGTTTCCCGTTTGCAAAATTGCTTCCGCCGGCAATGATAAGGTGATCGTCGTGGATGCCCGCAAAAAAACCTGCAAGACCGGCTTCAGCTTCTTTGACTTTTTCGCTGTTTAAGGTCCCTGCCACATTTTGATTGGTGATGTTCACGTCCTGTCCCCTTGTGGGAATTGCCGTTGTGAAAGCAATAAGGATGAAAATAAGGAGATAGTTGCAGGTTCGTTTCAAGGTGTGCATTTGTATCGATTTTCTTTTCAGATGCTCCGGCATGAAGAATGGATTTATGATATATTGAAGTCTGGATTTCTAAACATTTTGATTATTTGTCGACGGTCTCCTGCCTTTTTGAGAAATATTCATTCATCTTCAGGTTGTTGACATCTTCGACAAAATTTCGGTATGCCTCATTGCTCATTGAGCTGACCGGTAGTCGGAATTGTCCGCAGTCCAGTCCGATGTACTTCATAAATGCTTTACCTGTGCGGATGCCCCCATATTTTCCCAGCAATTCAATCATGTGGATGGCTTTTTGTTGCTTCACGGCAGCATTATGGAAATTTTGCTCTTCGAAATCCCGGATAAGGGCATTGTAAAGTGGCGCTGCATAGTTGTACGTGCTGCCCACGCCTCCCTGTGCACCAAGGGAAAGTGCTGCCAGCAGGTTCTCGTCTCTGCCCCATAACATGTCGTAGTGGCCGTTTCGGTGGTTCAGGCAGTTGAGAAAATCCATGAAATCTTCATGGGTGTATTTGATGCCGGCAAAATTAGACACCTTTTCATCCATTTCAGCCAAAAGATCTTTCATGGGAAAGTTGACGCCCGTCAGTGCCGGGATATGATAAAAATATACCGGCATTTCAGGAACTTCCCGGGCAATGGATGCGATGAAGTCAGCAAGGTCGGTCACCGTGGCTGGGTTGAAATAGTAGGGGGCAACTACGGCAATGGCATCCGTTTTCTGTTGTGCCGAAAACCTGGCCAGCTCGGTGCAATCTTTCAGACAGGTTCCCCCCACCAGGTTGATGATGCGGACTCCCGGATTCTGCGATGCCTCCCTGGTCCATTCAGTCAGCACTTCTTTCTTCT
>JBNJDH010000496.1:0-2679 GCA_051744695.1 Bacteroidota bacterium
CCCACGCCTGACCGTAAAAACCTTGACCTTGCCCCCTTAAAGGTATATACTTTGGGTATACTTTTAAGGAAGGAGGCAAACATGCAGACGAAAATCCAGAAATGGGGAAACAGTCAGGGCTTGAGGCTGAACAAACAGCTGCTTGAAAGCGCCGGCCTCAAGGCCGGCGATGAAGTTGAGATAAGCGTGGAAGGCAGCGCATTGGTAATTGTGCCGGCAAGAAGAATCCGGGGAAAATACAGCCTGGAAAACCTTGTAGCCCGCATCCCCGAAGACTACCATCCGGAAGAAGTCGACTGGGGGAGGCCGTCCGGTAGAGAGGAATGGTAAATGGCAGCCTATATTCCCGGGCAGGGCGATATTGTCGCGCTGACATTTGACCCCCAGTCCGGTCATGAACAAAAGGATCGCCGCCCGGCCCTGGTTATCAGCAAGAGAATGTTTAACCGGGGAACCGGCATGGCTATTCTATGTCCGATTACAAACACTTTCCGCAATTTGCCTTTTCACGTTGCGATTCCGGAGGAAAGAGAACTCACCGGATACGTCATGGTCGAACAGGTAAAATCCGTTGATTTCCGCTCCCGTAAGGCAAAGCTGATCGAAAAGAAAAGCGGAGAGCTTCTGGCTGAGGTATTATCTATTCTGGATGCCTGTATTTACTAATTTTACCTGAAGACGATACGGTCATTGTACTGCGCAGCGTCTACGACTATACCGCATCCAACTCCCTGAGTCCGGTCAACTCCTCGGCAGCCATTCAAAGCAGCATACTTGCCAACGGAGGCAATGTTCCTTGGCATCCACAAAATGCGCCTTGATTCCGCCATTCCTCAGGACCGCCAACTCCAGAATTCTGGCTGGGAATAGCCGTTAAGTGCAATTTCGGGAAATTGAAACATACATCGGGTAGTGTTGAGTTTTTCAGGTCCTCCGGATGTTACGCATAAGATAATTGACTGAATAAACTGATAAAAACCAAAGTTGATAGCATATATACATCCTTTTTGTCCGGAAGCAGCCCCGTGTCGGAAAAATTTTCTAACGCTTTGCTTCAAGATTTGCTATCTCTTTTTTTAAATCGACTATCCGTCTGTCCAAATCGCAATCTTTGCCATCGATGACAGGAAATTTTTTTGCCTCTTCCAAAATCTTCAGCCGCTCTTCAAGGGCCAGTGCCTCATCGTCCCTTTTTCTGATCGAAAGAGCCATTTCCATTCCGATGTAACCTACCATTCTGTCGGGATATTGGCGGATCAACTCCTTCATCACTTTTTCACCGGTCTCTTGATCTCCGGATCGACAATAAAATTCTCCAAGAGACGACTTGAATTGATTGACAAATTTAGCATCCTCATCGGCAAAATAGGCTAAAAACTCTTTCAGATAGGTCAAGCCGAGTTCCGCAAATTCTTTTGACTGAATCGACGCGTTTATCAGTTCCATTTCAAAATCCTGGCACCAGTTGAAAAACGACTGGGATCCATTGAATTGCACATCGATTTCATCAATTGACTTGTTGGACAAATCGTAATTGGCCTTGAACGTATCCCACACTCTCATCCATATGCGGCATGCTTCAAAGCCATTATTATCCTCTATCAGCTTATATCCCTTTTGCATCCAGTCATCCAGCATTTCAATGGATATCTTTGTCAGCTTTTTCTCATCATATAATTTCTGCCATAGCATACATGCTGCCAGACCCGTGACATCGGAAACCTCCTTTTCAAAGGATTTCATTTGTTTCGGCCACAAAATTTCTGCAACTTCCCAGGCCGAAACCTTATTTTTACACATGGCAAGAAATTGTTCCTCGTCATAACGGACTCCCCTTTGCGATAATTTTTCAATCAGCTGTTCTTTAGACAGCGAACACATCTGTGAGACCGAAACCGTGTTCCTTTTTTTAAGTTCAGAACGGTTAAGAAATAATTCCTGCACTTGTTGCTCTGTTGGGTCACACATTTTGGCCAAAATATATGGACGAACTTGGATTCTCGAAGTTTTCAGGGGTGTTTTCTGACTGATTTCCCGGGGAAGCTGTTGTATAAAACCGTTATGATCAGAATGCGTTCGTTTTGTCTGTTGAGTATTATTCAAACAGCATTTCTTGTATTTTTTGCCACTGCCGCATGGACACGTTGCATTTCGGCCTATCTTCATCATTTCCTCGCAACGTTAGTGGTTAGCTCAAGTATTGAAAAGGTATCTGTAACAAATTCAGTCCCTGAATACTCCAGGTTACGGATAATTATTCCTAAATATCATGGGAGTTCTGAATATAAAAGATATTCTTCAGGAAATGGGTTCGAAAATAATCCAGCTTGCTTGCCAGCGTTGGCAATATTCTTTGCATCCTGGGATTTGCACCTTGATTCTGGCAATCCTCTTTGACCCGGCCGTAGCAATACTGACTTGGAATAGCCGTATTCTGAAGTAGCAGCTTAAAAAGCTCTCAGGGAAAACTGAATTTTCGGGATCTCCTGTAAACCTTCCATCCGTCTCATAAACCACCTCCGGCGGTGGCTTTAGTAAGCCGGACATAATACGTGTTACTGACATCAGGTATTTTTTATTTGACATGATATCAAAAAGTGATACTATAATTTTATGAATAAAAAACAACGGCAGACACTGGAACGCCGAACATTTCATTAATAATCAAAGGAGGCAAGC
>JBNJDH010000497.1:0-2678 GCA_051744695.1 Bacteroidota bacterium
CCTTCTCCATATTTGTTAATTTGTATCGGAGTTTCCGCGCTTCCGCTTCCTTGTACTTCCAGTTGACCTTCCCAGGAACTTCCGGCTTTAAATAAAATTTTATCACCCTGCTCAAAAACCGTTTGGTTCACTTTTTCAAGCGATTGCCAGGCAGAACCGGGTGAATGGCCGGAATTGGAGTCGTTGCCATTTTCGGCATCGATGTAATATTCATTGACATTAACATTGGAACAGGAAAAAGAGAGTATGATGATGAATAAAAATAAAGTATATTTCATTTGATTATTGTTTTTTAATTTATAAGATAGTGGCTCTCCTGATTTTATAATAGTAAAATTCAGAATAATATTATTTTACTGTAAAATTTTTAATGGTCTCTGTAAAATTTTCCTAATGGCGTAAGATTTCCGTTGTCATAAAATAAAGCTGAATTGCCAAGAGCAGTGTTTGATTTTTTGGCAGAAAACCAGGCATAACGATGCACAAAGTCAAGTTTATCCAATTCTGGCAAAACCTCCTTCATAAAATTTGCAGCTTTCTCTTTGGTGATGCTGCTGTTTTCAACACTGGAAGCATTCCAGTCGGCGGGCGCAAATTCTGTTATCCAAATGGGTTTATTGTAGAGTTCATATACTTTTTTTAAATGGTTGATCAAAGACTGGGCATTTGCACCGCCATACCAGTGTACGCAAATAAAATCGACACGATAGTTTTTTCTTTCTGTCTCCGCCATAAAATTCTGCATCCACTCCCTGTCAGCATGCACACAGCCAGGACTTCCAAGGGGCAACCCGGCATCCATTAATTTTGGCCAATAGGCAATTGCCCTTTCAACAGGCATGTTCGCCTGATCTTTATTATCCGGCTCGTTAAACCCAAGTAAATATTTTACTTTTTTTTCATTCTTGTAACGGATGATTTCTTCTATTTTAGAAACAACCGCGGCTGTATCCGACCAGGCTCCCCATATCATCGGCACAAATTCAACGCTGTCGGGTTCGTCATTCTTCAATTCATGACCCCAACTGTAATGCCACGCAACATTAAGTTTGGTAATCTTCTGATCCCAGTTTGCGGCCTTTGTAACAATTCCAAATCCCTTTTTAGGATGCGGTGGAACTAACGTAGTATCCTCTTCCAAAATATTATCCTGAATTAAGTCTTCCGGTTCTTCACTATTATTGCAACCAATGGCAATGAAACCAAAAACAAAAAAGAGACAATATCCTGTTTTCTTAAAATTCATTCAAAAATGGGATTTGAAAGAAAAAGGGCAGCCATTGGCTAACCCTTTTCAAATTAATCTAACTAACCAAACTATTTGCTAACTACTAATTCCATTCAGTATGTTGTTCCAGTAATTCGTTCCTGTCAACCTCAGACTGAGGAAGGGGCCATTTATATTGTTTATCTCCAGGCCAGTGCCTGTCTGATAACTGATTATTATTTGGTCTTTCGTAATTCATGTAAAAATCAAATGCACGCTCTTTCAAAATATCCCATCTTTTCAAATCGAAATAGCGTAACCCTTCAAATGCTGTTTCAATCCGGCGTTCATGACGCACCATTTCAACAATGCTTCCACCAAAATAGTTATCGACTTCAGCCTGGTCTACATGTGGCATTTGAACACTTTCGCGATCGCGAAGCTGGTTGATCAAATCAAATATTTCAGCAGAAGAACCTCCACTTTCTGCGAGGGCTTCAGCTTTCATCAAAAGTACTTCTCCGAGCCTGAATACATAAAAATCTTCGTTAGCATCGAAATGGTTTTCACTGTTTTGCTCTTCGGTATATTTTCGCTGCATATAACCCGTTCTGGATTTACTGAAAGTATTAAAAACCTCACCTCTCCAAATTGAATTATTCGTAACAAGTGTAGCTCCCATGCGCGGATCGCGGTTTTCTGCAGGAACTTCCGGATTATAAATATCAGATTCGGAAATTGGTTTACCCTCAATATCAAAATAATCTTCTCCTAAATTGGGCAGTGCCTCCTGGTAATTAATTCCATTATTACCCCAGTATCCGGAGTGACTTGCACCATTGTCATCCGGGCCTCGAACAAATCGTACGGGAAAGATAACTTCGTTATTTATTTCATTGGCGCTTTGGAAAAGCCCATGATAATCGGGATATAAAGTGTACCCCAGATCAATTACTTTTTGCGCCCATGAAGCTGCTTCTGACCAATTCTCTTCGTAGAGATGTATGCGAGCTAAAAGTGCATATCCAGCACCCTTACTGGCCCGGCCCCAATCAACGCTTCCGGGATCACCTAAATCTTCCACACTGCCTTCCAAATCCGAAAGAATAAAACTTACAATTTCTGATTTTGGTGATTTTGCAATATCTGCTTCTTCAACCGGTTGGATAGAAGTAATTAACGGAGCATCTTCATAGGTCATACTTATCAAATTATAAACCAGTGCCCTGATAAACTTGGCTTCTGCAACGATTTGGGCTGCTGCTTCCGGGGAAATGACATCTTCTCCGAGCGTTGGCACCATATCAATTACACGGTTACACCGCACAATGGCCTGATAATAATCATTCCATTGTGAACCTATCATCCAACTAGTAGTGGAATGTTCTCCGCGGGAAATATCTCCTCCGGCCATCCATCCCCAGCGAACCCATCCGTTATCCGACATATATTCATGTCGCATTGCTCCACC
>JBNJDH010000498.1:0-2678 GCA_051744695.1 Bacteroidota bacterium
AGCCCAAGTCATGCGGACATTCTGCGTTATGATTGATGCAATTGCATATAAATGGGTTCACTATTTTACAAATCCACATCCAGGAGAGCATAATGCCCAATGGAGAATGATTGGAAAAATTAATTGGCTGCTCAGTGAAGAAGGTAAAGGTTTAAGGGTGCGTTCAAAATGTCATTTTGTTCTCATGATGAGTCCCGATGGACCCCATAATGGCTGGTATAGGGTAAATGCCCAAGGTATTGACATGAACAGGAGCTACTTTCCTGATGGTGCCGATAGTGTTAATCAAGCACATGAATCATACATTTTTCAGCGTGACCTTGAATACATTATGGCCTCAGAATCACCAGTTTCAACCTTGTGGGGACATCATACCTGGGGAGGAATTGTTGAACCTTTACTCTATTTTGTTGAAGATGAGAGATTGCCTTCATGGACGAAATGGAAGGATATTTTACTGGAGTTGGATGGAGAGACACTTATTAAGCCTTTAGCATTACGAGAATCTAAGCCAGGCTATGGAGCAACCAGTTGGGAATATGGACCACATGTACAATTCGATATTACGACAGTTCTTTGCGAAGGCGGTGGTGCCATCTACACTAAAAGTGATAATATTAAATCAGGAAAAATTTTAATGCAAAGTATTGACAGATATTTTGAAGGGAACAAATAACATTAAACTTTATTTGTGAAACTTATCAGTATTTGTGTTTTCATCAAATGGAATAAAAATTATGGCAAGAACTTATAAATTAATCAGCACTATCTTTATTCATATAACATCACTATCTTATAGACAGAGTTACCGTGAATCGAGTCATGCAAATACCCTAATATTAAATCCCAAAAAGAATCTATTAAATTATTGCTTGAAAACAGTATTGAGTTTTTTAATAATACTCCCTCTCTGTTTACATTCGCAGACTTTATCCCGGCTTAATACAATTTCAGAACTGAATATTGGTGAATCAGAACAAGTTGTTTTAGCTAATGGAGAAACTGTAAAACTCTCTCTGAGAGATGTCAGCATTGTTCGCGATAGTGTACGTGGTGCTGTTAGAAATGCAATTGTAACTGTTGAAGTGGATGGAGAAGAGATTGCTCTCGGATCAGGGAATTATCATTTGCCGGTTAAAGTTGGCAAAGTACAAATCGACTGTCCTGTCGTAAAGGAATTTACCGTTTCAAACTATTACCGGCATGACGGAACACTACCCAAAGATGCCCGTTTAAGACTTTGGCCTGGTAATTCGCCCTATATCCAACCGGGGACTTTTGGATTTCCTTTAAAGCAGACATTTATGGCAAGTCGCACACAATCGCAGAATGAATTGGCTGGACTTGGATGGGCCGAGAACCTAAAAAGTACTAACACAGGTTATCATGCACCTCACGATTTTGGCGGTGCGGAGGGAATGGATGAAATCTTTGCTGCAACCGACGGATTAGTTGTCTCCTCAAAAAAAGAAGTGCTAGAGGGTTTTGAAGACCTGCCTGGAGATGTGAGGCCCGATGTAGTATGGATTGTGGATGGCAGAGGATGGTATTATCGTTACAGCCATCTTAACAGCATTGAACCGGAAATTAATCCCGGAGCCAAAGTGAACCTCGGGCAAAAATTAGGATATATGGGAAAACAGGGTGGGTCCGGAGGATGGGTTCATCTACATTTTGGAGTTCATCGTAAAAATCGGGAAACTGGAAAATGGGAAGTTGAAGATGCATTCCCTTATCTTTGGGAATCCTATTTGAAAGAATATGGTTTGAAAATAAAGGCAATTGCGCGACCTCGTAGCATAGCATGGACAAACCAGGATATAACTCTTGATGGTTCAAGGTCTGTTGTGCTAAAGGGTGATATAGTATCATATGAATGGATTTTTACCGACGGATCAAAAGCAACGGGCCCTATTCAGAAAAGAAAATATGATACAGCCGGGGAATATAGTGAGATTTTAAAAGTTACTGATTCCTCTGGGAATGTTGATTATGATTTTGCTTATGTCCAGGTTTTCGACCGGCAATTTCCCGGAAAGCAAATTCCAACTATCCATCCGGTATTTTATCCCACAATGGATATTAAAGTGGGTGACCCTGTTACTTTTCTCGTGCGTACCTTTGGAAGTAAAGTTGGAAAAGAAACCTGGGATTTTGGAGATGGAACGGATAAAGTAGTGGTCAATTCAGGTGTGGTTGAGCGACAAACTCAAAATGATGGGAAATATGCTGAAACAGTTCATATATTCTCAAAACCAGGTCACTATGTGGTAAGGGTTGAGCGTACAAATGAATTTGGGTTTCCTGCGATTGGCCATCTGTTTGTTAAGGTTAATTAACATTAAATGCAATCAGAGTTGTAACATACATCCTGTAAAACATTATTCGTTTGTAAAAACGAAAATATGGCTTTTAAAAATTGTAAAAATGCTAGCCAAGGTACTGGAGTGATGAAAGATCTCTGTGACTTGGGAGATAAGGGGAATGTTATTTTTAAGCACAAATAATTATCCGGTTATGAGCAAACCAATTATTTACCTGTTAATATTTTCAGGGATTTCTGCATCTTTTTCCTCTTGCAGTAAGCCTAAACCTGAACCTCCCAATGTTTTAATGATTTCCATCGACGATTTGAACGATTGGCTGGGCTGCATGGATGGTCACCCAAATGCCAAAAC
>JBNJDH010000499.1:0-2674 GCA_051744695.1 Bacteroidota bacterium
TCTGAAAGCGTATCCGGTATATCATAAGCGCCAAACCGGGTTAATTCATAGTTGCGACCTTGCCAAACAACTTCAAGATGTTCTGATTTTACTTCCTCATACATCTTTTCTATTTTTTCAAGATGACCATGAATTTCTGATATTAATCCGGGAATCTCACTTTTTTGATCGGTGTACTGGCTGCGTTCTGCCTTCAGCCAGGCAAGCTGTAACTCCCCCATAAAAATCAGTACATATTTGTTTTCCTTTAACTTGAAGTTGAAAAACTGATAAGCTTCCTTCTGCAAATCGTTTTTTATGCATTCGAGCATAACCAACTCGGCTTCAGCGATTGCCAGCGCTTTTTGATTTGCTAATTTTTCCTGATGAATAACAATGGGATCCCCTTTTCTGACTCTTAGATAATCAGGGTAATAACTTTTGTCCCAATTTTGCGGGTCCCAATGATGATTAAATGGACTGGCATGGATAAGATCCTCGTCTTGCTCATAGGGCGCTGCTGTTTTAGGACCCGATGGACGAATCACGTACCAGGGTTGAATTGCACGTTTGATATATGGACCCCTGGTTGTTACTGAAATAGGATTGCTGAAATGGGGTTTCCCAAAAGAAAATTCTTTTACATACATCGCTTCGGCAACAACAAAGCCAGTGTCTTTTAGAACCCTGGCCATGCTCTCCCTATTCCCTGAACCAAACTTATTTTCGGAAAAATCATAAATCGCCTTATCCGGATCACTACTTTTCCCGCTCGTTGCATAGCCTAAAAACCATACATTTGCTTCCTGTGCATTATTTAAAACACTTGTGTTATCTCTTGTAACACGTACACTTAAACCTTGAATATCGTTTTTATTCCAGTGGTCGAACTGAGGTTTAAATTCACTGTAAATCCTGCAATTGGCAACATGCTGAAAAGAAGCATTTTCTCCCCAGGTATCTACCTCAACATATTGTTTCTTCCCACTTACATTGCCAATTAGTGGATTATGAATACCCCGCAGACCCCAATCCTGCGGAATAGATTTACTCATGATAGTAACATCATCCGGCAAATATTCTATGGCCTTCACTATGCCTTCACTTTGCATGATATTATGTGAAAAAGTGCGTAATATCAGGTTCATATTGTTTGCTTTGCACTGCTGATTGACAATACCTACAAGTTTTTCCAGCAATTCGGGTTGAACAATATACCTCTGACTTTCGGTAACAGTCAAAATTACATTATCTAATTCCGGAAATATCTCTCCCAGTGCTTTTTGATATCTTTCCGTTAGTTTACCCCATAACACATCGTTATCCAGAGTAACCGGACCCCACGATTCGTCGTAGTTATCAAGTTCATGTAACCAACTGCTAAGCGTTAAACCCTGTTCCTTTAAAAATTCCAAATATCCATTTTCCTGAAATATCTGCTTGAGTTTTGTCAGATAATTTACAGCATCACGTTTGTAACTCTTTCTTTTCTCTGCACTGTCAAACCGATATATTGAGAAATCGTCCTGTATTGTAACGTCATTAAATCCTACTTTGGCTCCTACCTTAACCAGCTCTTTATCCAGAATTTGTCCTCTTGTAAAACCATGAAAGGATAACGATCTAAATTCCATCGGTTTTATTGCTTCCTGACTTAACCAACCGGAATTGCTTAAAAGGGGAATACTGCAAGATGCCAAAGCTATATTTTCCAAGAATTTTCTTCTTTTCATTTTCTTAAGTTTTAAATGTTGTTAAATACTGTCAAATTCAGTAATTTATCCAAGCGTTCTAAATCAAATAATAAATAGTCTGATTCAGATAAAGATTAATCATTTTTGTTGAACATGCTGAGTATATCCGATATTTCAAGTCTGTGTTCCGGTTGAAAATCAGCACCATTTATGTATTCCTTTATACTATGTAATAATTGTCGTACCTCAGGATAATTCTGTTGTTCCAGTAAGTTGCCACTGCAAACAAGTAACTTTCCTTCACCTACCTTACATTCAAATAATACTCCCAGTTTATGATTTCGCTCAAAATTATCGATAACCTGTATTATAGGTCGAAAATCATCAGGAGTACCATCAAGTATCATAACCTTCCCTCCATGTCCCCGCCACATTTACACTCCGATGTCCGTGTAGTTTTTGGACTTTGATTTGTTTTGCAATCTCATCCCATCGGTTATGCCTAATGTGATTCGTATTCCTCAGGGCAAAGGTTTGTCTCCTGCTTCCTTCAGATTCTCCCATTGGGATGCCTTGCGGCACACCTCACGATGGACACCCTTGCCTTTAACTAATGGTTGGCAACTACAAACCCCCATAGTGGACTTGCACCTCTTAGTTATTTACCATGCACGGCACACCAAAATAACCCCAATGAAATGATTCCCTTCGGGATTTCACGGGGTAAACTCCATCGGGATTATGAAACTTGTAATTTCGGCTCATTTAATAAGCTTAATATTCCATGCTAATATATTAAAACTTTCAAATACCACGCGATGCAATCGCGCGGTAGCGGGGAAATCTGGAAGAAAATTAAGACGAGTTTGATAGATTGGATGCAGTTGATTTAAAACAGCTTTTCCAAAAGTTCCTTTTTCGATACCTGAAAATGATCGGCTATATCCGACAAAGACAATATTTTCTTCATGCCGCAAAAACTTCTTCTTTTGTAAAATATA
>JBNJDH010000500.1:0-2669 GCA_051744695.1 Bacteroidota bacterium
CTCTTATTATTCCCCGCACACGCTCTCGTTCGCCGGCAATGCCTATAACTGCAACATTCACTCTTTCATTTGGGCTGTCTGTCATCATATTTTTGATGAATGCAGGGGCCACGAATGCCCCTGCTGCTGCCGATGTGGAAGATTTTAAAAATTCTCTTCGTTGTATTGGTTTCATCTTTTCTCTTTTAAATCATTAGACATTAAATTTTGCCTTCATCTGTTTCCACTTGCTGGCGTGTTCAATCAGTCGATCCGTATTATCGCCTTCTTTGATGATCTCTACAGAGAATGAACCTGAAAATCCATCGTAAAGCAATAACTCAAATTGCCGTTCAATGGCTTTCATTTTAATGTCGTCGTCGGGAATGCTCCAATGAACATGGACGACACGCCCCTTAATGTGGCGATAGGCGGTGTCTGTATCCTCTCCGTTTCTCAGGCAGTGGGAAAGGTGCCAGTTTACCCGGAAGGCAGGTGGGTGCCCGGCCAAAAACATCATCTCGCCGGTATCGACGCCAATGCTGTTGCCATGGGTCTCCAGTGCAAGCGTTACCCCGCCGTCCCATGCCTTAGCCGCAGCGCGTGCCTGGTATTCGGCCTGAACCTTATGACTTTCGTGGCGTTCTGCCGGATCTTCCGGAAGTTTATCTGCAAAAAAGCGAATATACGGCGCACTAAGGTCAGCGGCCAGGTCAATGTATTGAAACATTTTTTCCAACTGTTTGTCACGGTCATCCCTGAGAAATTTAACACCAGGGGAAATGGCCGAAATTTCAATCCCGCTGTCGGTAAAATGGTTCCTTGCTTCCTTGCGTTGAGACTTCGTCATGGACAACTCAATTCCATGAGCATGTTTCCACTCAGGCCTAAATTCAATAGACTGATATCCGTATTTTTTGGCCATTTCTATCAACTCCGGAACTGTCTTGTCCTGCGCCATGGAGGACATAAACCCCAATTTCATGTTGAAGGGTTTCCGGCTGATAGGAGCAATAGTATTTGCGGCGCCGGGATTACCGGCGAAAGCAGCTGCCGGAAGCGTTAATGCAGCAGCAGAAATCATTGATTTTTGAAGGAACTCCCTTCTATTTGATTTACTCTTCATCTCAATATTCATTTAACATGTCACACAATAAAATTGTCCGTATTCAAACTTAAATTCATTATCCATTCCCAGGATAAATCATTCATCAATTGGAGGTTCATTTTTTTCATAACCTACATACCCATAATTTTGATTTATTCTGCCCTGCGTGTTAGATGTAATTACATCTTCGGGAACAGGCCAAAGAACATTATGAGGTAACAATTTATATGTACTGGATTTACCTGAATAATAATAATTAGTTCTGTAATAATGATTTTTATCCATAACCCGATCATACCAAAAATTGGATTCAGAAAAATTCTCAAGCGAATATCCCCTGAGGTTTAATTTTGCCATCAAAAATGATATTCGGGTGAGTTCAGATTTCCGAAGTTCTTCAAGAAACAATTCCCTTGCTCTTTCATCCAGAATGGTTTCAATAGACATTTGGCTGGGAGCAAGTGGAGCAGCATTTACTCTTGTCCTGATAGCATTTACATCTGCAGCTGCATCTGCCAAATTGTCTTTCCAAACATACGCCTCTGCCCGTAACAAATAGGTTTCAGCCAATCTGAAAATATACCAATCGGTGGTTCCTCCTAACGGTTTTTTTCCACTTCCCGGAGGTCTGTCCTCATCTTCTTTATATACTTTACAATACATAAACGGATCCCAGCATCGTATTGTATCTTTGCAGTATTCTTTTTGAACGGGCTGGCCATAATATGCTGATTTGGGATTGTTATAATAGATGGAGTCCATCGGAAACCAATTTGGATAAAGGTGTCTCACATCATTTGGATCATCCCATACTTCACCGGCAAAATAATTGCTCAATTTAAATTTACCTATGCCCCTGCCGGTCAGGCTTATCAGCGGCTCACCATCCGGGCTATCAGTAGTTCCATTTATACCATCAGGGTCCTTCATGGCACCTCCTCTGTACCATGCTGCTACAAAAGTTCTCATAAAATAGGAACCGTTAGTGCCTCCATCCATAAGATATTTATCCTGGGAAAGCAAAATACCTTCTTTATTTTCAGGTAGCGAAATATTTTCTTTTTTAAAAAGATCCCAATAAACGTTTTTGTCCGGATCGTCTTTGTCAACACCGAAACGTTCTGTCATTAAATGATGGCCTGAGTTTTCAATAATATCGGTAGCAAGTGTTATAGCTGAATCAAAATCGCCCATTGCCATATAATATCTGGTTAGCAGGTGTTTTCCTGCAGCCCTGGAAACAGCGCCCGGAGGGGCAGTCTCCGGCAACCATTTAACAGCATCCTCCAAATCTTCCCTCATGGTTTTTAAAATTCTGTTACGCGTTGAGGTATAAAAATCTAATTTTGGAGAGGTGGTTTCTTCCAGAATAAGCGGTACGTCTCCAAACTGGTGGACTAACTTATAATACCAATATGCCCTGTGAAAATATCCTTCTGCTATAAGTTGGTTTTTAACTTCTTCATCTTCGTCAATTTCAGGCGTTCTGGAAATGACAAGATTTGCATTATTAATACCATCAAATGCTGCTTTCCAGGCTTGCGTAGTTGTAGTGTTATTACTTGGAACCATATCTATTTCG
>JBNJDH010000501.1:0-2659 GCA_051744695.1 Bacteroidota bacterium
TGAAGGCATTGATCATAAGCTGCACATTACCGTTATTTTTCTTTTCTCAATTCATTTTAGAAGGAAGTTTGAATAGCAAGAATTAAGCCTGCTTCGCAGTTGAGTAAATTTTTCTCCGGAACAGTCGCCAAGCCCCTCTTGACAATGGAGCGTCCGCTTGAACCAGTGCCGGTTATTGTTGAGAAATGCCGTAGGCATGAAAGCTATGTAGGCCCGGATGTCAATCCGGGTGATAGTAATGGGGAATAAAAAGGAATCCCGTAGGGATGAAATTTGTTTATGCATGTTGAGGGTTGTGTAATGTATCATCTCCGGGTTTTGGAAACGAAACAGATGCTCGGCGGAATTTGGCTGCTTTGAGCGGGTGGGGTGCGCCCCTGTTTCCGTTCCGAACCCCTGCCGGGGGGTTGAAACCCCGGCAGGGTTGAACAGTATAAGGTCGTTGATTTTACCTGCAATTTGAAAGATTGGGTAATTTCTTATTCCGGTTTTTTGCCGATGATTCCCAGGCTCACTCGAAAGATCGCAACTTTCGGCTTCGATAGCGCAACCCGCAACCCGAAACAAAATGGTCGCGTCCAACAAAGGGTTCCGATCTTACTCACTATTTGAAGGGTTCGTTGTTTCTTTTGCCGTTTTATCTGTCGAAAATTTCCAGGCTCACTCAAAAGATCGGAACCCGGCGGAACCAGATTTGGATGAGAAAAACTTTTCGGTTCAGATTTTGCATTTATTTCACAAGTTATTATAAATTTGTGCAAACTTAAAACCTTTACCATGAAACGATTATTATTTATAACATTAATCCTGATCATCGGAGCAAGTATTGGTTACTCTCAAAACATAACCAATAAACAATTTACGTTAATAAGATATGAATTAGAAATATCAGACGACTTTCGGGAAGACCTCGAACCTCTGGAAGATTTTATTAAAGACGCAAAGGTACGCACTGAGAATAAAGAAGATAAACTTAAAGCCATTATGGCCCACCAAATTTATTATCACCTCGTAGACCGTTTTGAAGAAGAACTGGATATTGATATTATTCCAAGAAATGCCTTTGGAGACGATGCAAGATATAACGATTTTGGATATCCAAAAATTCGCATAGGCAAGGCATTAAGAAAAGGAAGCGCTTCTTTTTATTTTAAAATTAATGTCAGGTTTAAGAGCAAAACAGAAGAACGGCTTGAAAATGACCCTGAGCTTGAAGAGATAGACGAAGATATATTTTTCCCGCAAATTATTACAAAAGTCACGATTTATAACGATGAAGGAATTATTCCGGTTGCCAAATGGCGCGGCGAAAAAATCACTTACGAACCAATATACCTCAATAAGCGTTTATTCAGAGGGTTCATAGATGATTTTAATTTGCCATCTAAACCAAAACTAGAGGAAGGTGAAATTGAACAACCAAGCCTATTCGAATTGTA
Source organism: Bacteroidota bacterium (assembly GCA_051744695.1). Taxonomy (GTDB): domain Bacteria; phylum Bacteroidota; class Bacteroidia; order Bacteroidales; family Marinilabiliaceae; genus Marinilabilia. The sequence goes on from JBNJDH010000501.1 coordinate 1,440, forward strand.
TAATGAAACACTAAGCGAGATGATTACATCATTCCTCAAAGACTAAATTTCCAAACATTGAGAAAGGCGTATAATATTATTGGTATTATGTCCGGCTCATCCTTAGATGGGCTGGATATTTGTTTTTGTGCTTTTGAATACTCAGGAAACAGGTGGAAATATCGAATTTATTCTGCACAGACATTCGAATATTCAATGGAATGGAAGAAAATGTTAAAAGAAGCAGAGAATTCTTCAGCACAGTCTTTTGTTGAATTGGATAAGGCATTGGGAGAATTCACAGGCCGGAAAGTTTTGGAGTTTATTACGCAAAATCAGATAAAACAGGTTGATTTTATAGCTTCCCACGGTCACACAGTTTTTCATAATCCTGAAAAAAATTATACAACTCAAATAGGTTCTGGCGCTCATATCGCTGCTGTAACCAATATTCCCACAATAACAAACTTCCGGCTACTTGACACTGCTCTGGGAGGACAAGGTGCTCCCCTTGTTCCAATCGGAGACGAATTATTGTTCAGCGAATACGATTATTGCCTGAATCTCGGAGGGTACAGCAACATCTCATATAAATCAAATAATGCCAGGCTTGCCTACGACATTTGCCCGGTTAACAAGGCACTAAATTATTTTGCAGCGAAAGAAGGAAAAGAATACGATAAAGACGGTGCATTGGGGCGAAAAGGAAAACCTATCAAAGAACTCCTGACTGAACTAAACCAACTGGAATTTTATCATACATCCTGGCCGAAATCACTCGGTGATGATTGGTTAAATTCTGTGTTTATCAAAATTACAGGGAAATATGAGGATAATTATTCGATACCTGATATTCTAAGAACAATCTATGAACATATCGCCAGGCAAATAGCAAAAGCTACAGGCCACACAAAAAAAATGAAAATTCTCACCACAGGCGGAGGAGCACACAACCAATTTTTGATCGAATGTATAAGCGAACAAAACAGGAACCAATTTATCATTCCGGATGATCAACTGGTAGATTTTAAAGAATCACTGATTTTTGCGCTTATGGGAGTTTTAAGAGTAGAAAACATAAATAACTGCCTTGCTTCTGTTACCGGAGCTAAACGTGACAATTCAGGGGGCATAATCTTCAATATTTAAACTTTCCCACAGAAATTTCGTCAAGGTTGAAAATGAAATATTCTTTGTAAACAAAAAAAATTATATTTGTTAAATCAGAGATAAAAGTATTA
>JBNJDH010000502.1:0-2648 GCA_051744695.1 Bacteroidota bacterium
GGAGGAAACCTCTTCGGTTAAACCCTATGGTGATAACAGGGAAAAATCCCAAACCGGCCGGGTAAATGATTTATTAAAACGCAATAGCGGTGAAATTTTGTCCGGTACCCGAAAAGGAATTGAAGTGCATAAAGGATCATCTGAAGAGGTCCATCCTTTTTTTAAAAACGATGTGTTAGAATCCTACCATGTTACTGCTTTGCTGGAGGATAAATCGGGAATTATTTGGGTGGGGACCAAATATAATGGGTTTTTTAAAATTGATTTGTCTCCTCCAAAATTCAATTCTGTATCCACTCAAAATCCCAATACTCCCGACTCTATGAGGTCTTATAATTTCCAATCGGTGTTTCAAGACAGTGATGGATATATTTGGCTAGGGACCCGGAATGAAGGCTTGTATAAATATCATTCGGAGATGGGGAGTGTTCAACGGTATGTCATGGGGGATGATACATCCCAAAGCAATGAAAAAGCTGTTTTTTGTTTGTACCAGGACCAGGCCGGGAAGTTATGGGCCGGGACCAATAATGGTCTTTATCATTATTCTGCTGGCATGGATCAGTTCTTAAAATTTGACAAAGATGGGAGCGACAATACAATTAATATGTTGAATAATAACAACGTGTATGCCATTGTCGATGGTTTTGATGAAGGTCTGTGGATTGGGACGCAATTTGGACTCTATAGGTATAACGGGCAAAAAATTATCAGTTATTTCCATGATCCGGGGAGTTTTGAGGGGTTGTTTGCAGATAAGGTCAATGCTCTTTGTACCGATGAAGAAGGCAATGTATGGATTGGAACCTCAGGGGGTTTGAATGTATGGGACAGGGAGGATATGTTGATTCGCCGTATTTCTTTCAGTAACAGGAATCCTGCCCTGAAAAATGTTTCCATTCTGTCTCTAAGTCTTGACCAAGAAGGAAATATTTTGGCAGGAACCCGTTCCGGTCTTTGGGTGGTTCCGGACAAAAAGGAATCTCCAATTCTTATGTCCGGGACCGACAATCTTGATAACGATATGATCAAATCTGTGATCACAGACGATTCTGCTCAAACCTGGGTAGGAACCAATAAGGGCATTGCAGGAATTAAACCCGATGGGACCGTTCATAACTTTGATGTTTTTGATGGTCTGCCCGGCTATGTCTTTAATAATGGCAGTGTGTTTCGTAATCGTTCAGGTATGTTGTTTTTCGGGAGTACCGAAGGGTTGGTATGGTTTCATCCCGACTCCATCCAATATAATCAGATCAAACCTTCGATGGCTTTTACTGATATCCGTGTCGTTCGCCGTAATGAAAAGACGGAAGTCTTCTGGCCGTCCCGGGAATCTATAGAAATTAAATACCGGCCGTTTACCAACATTCGGATGGAATTCTCGGCTTTGGAATTCACCAACCCCGACCGCAATAAGTATAAAGTGTTTTTGCAAGGTTACGATTCTGATTGGCGATCTGTAACTTATGACAACAGTGTTTCCTTTTCCAATCTTTTGCCCGGCGATTATACTTTAAAAATACTGGGCTCGAACAACGATTATACGTGGAGTGATACACCACTTGAATTGGACATAACTGTGGTTCCGCCTTTATGGATGTCCAATTATGCTTTGGCTTTTTATTTTCTGGCGTTTATTTTTGTTTTACATCTTTTTATCAATTACCGCGTTCGCCATTACCGTAAGGCTAACCGGGAACTGCAGGAAAAGACTGTCAATAAAAAACAAATCGAAGCACAACGAGAGGTGCTGACCCGCATCAATCGAAGTCTTACCGACAGCATCAATTATGCACGACGCATTCAGCGAGCCATGATCCCTGCAGAATCGTCGCTTCAAAGTCTGTTTCCGGAGTCATTTGTGTATTTGAGGGCACGTGACATTGTAAGTGGTGATTTTTACTGGTTTCATGAAAAAGACAATAAGGTCTTTGTCACTGCCGTCGACTGTACCGGACATGGTGTCCCGGGTGCTTTTATGTCCATTATCGGATTGGATCTCTTAAAAAATATTGTAGAAGTTCAGGGGCTTGAATCTCCATCTGAGATTCTTAAAACCATGAACGGCGAGTTGATCCGTACCCTTCATAAAGAACAACCGGCCATATCTTCCGCCGATAATGTATCAGATGGCATGGACATGTCTCTTGTTGTGGTTGATAAGGAAGAGAAAACGCTTGAATTTGCAGGCGCTTACAACGGATTTTATCTGGTGCGTGATAATGAGATTCATAGCTATAAGGGTGATCGTTTTCCTGTTGGCTATTTAAAAGATGGGGAATCTCCAGTCTTTACACGCAAGAAGGTGGAACTACAGGAGGGAGATGTCGTGTATATGTTTTCTGACGGACTTCCCGACCAATTTGGAGGCCCCGATTTTAAGAAATTTAAATACAGACGTTTTCGATTGTTGTTGTTGAGTATTCACCAAATGGCTTTTCCCGACCAGAAAGCCATTATCCATAAGAAAATTGAGGAATGGATGGCCGGCGAGCATGAACAGGTGGATGATATATTGGTTTTGGGATTTAAGCCTCTCGGATAGAGTTTTTATTTTATTTCAGGTGTTTCCTGATCAGTTGCAGCAACTCTTCGGGCTGAAACGGTTTACTGATGTACCCATCCATGCCTGCTGCCATGCATTT
>JBNJDH010000503.1:0-2643 GCA_051744695.1 Bacteroidota bacterium
AAAAGAAAGGATTGAAAAGGGGAATCAATATCAACCTTCGTTTAAAGTTGCCAAAGAAAAAAATTATAAAATACCGGTTGATAGAAGATACAGGCTCCCGTTAGCAACAAACATAGAGCATGAGTCTCTCAGGCATGAAATGGTATTAGCTCCCGAAGTTGAAGGTAAAATTGTGAGGATAGAGAAAGAGTACCTTGCCCGCGAAAGGCTGGCCCACCATGGTTTAATACCGCGAAAAAAAATCATGCTTCATGGCCCCTCGGGCTGTGGGAAATCAATGGCTGCCGAACGTATAGCATGGGATTTGGGGCTTCCTTTCTACAAAGTCCGCTTCGATACAATTATTTCGTCGTATCTCGGTGAGTCGGCTGTTAACCTTCAAAAGCTTTTTGAAAGTGTAAATGAATTTCCTTGTGTGCTTTTGCTGGATGAATTCGACATTATTGGGAAAAAGCGAAATTCATCGTCAACCGATGTTGGTGAAATCCACCGGATAGTTAACATCTTGCTGGGGCTGTTGGAAGAATACAACGGCGAGGGTATTTTAATTGCTACCACAAACCTGGAAGGTAGCCTGGACAATGCTTTGTTCCGCAGGTTTGATGACTTCATCGAACTGTCGAAACCGGGTGAAAAAGAGATTGAACTCCTGTTGAAAACAACTTTTTCCGCACTTAATCTAAGTAAAAAAGTAAGCCTAAAGGATTACTCAAAACAGATGGTGGGAATGTCTTATGCCATCATTGTGAAAATTGCAAACGATGCAGCAAAAAAGGCAATCATTAATTCGAATAAGGAGATTTCCGTGAATGATTTGGATAATGCTTTAGATGAAAATAAAGCGATAAACAAATAGTTTATGGAACAGTTCCCTCACTTAAAATTCAAACAAAGGATTTCAGGTCTCCCACGTTTTCACCCCGGTGGCGTACAAGACCCGAGAACACTGGAAAATAAAGAAAACAGGCAAGAACATGGTAATTTTCTTCATACCGGCACATCCAAAATTAAATCGGACTGGGAGGAAGCTTTAAAACAAAGAGATAAAACTGGGTTCGCACAGATTGACGAATCAACAGTACCTGTTTTTTTACAGATTAATCCGGATATAATTTCCCCTGACTTCAACCTGGAATCATATGGAATAGAGATAATAGCAGAGGAGGAAGATGGTTATATCATTGGTGCCTCTCAGGATAAATTACGAACTCTTGAAGAGAAGATAGCTGGATTTATAACCGCAGAACATGGGACCGGGAAAATTGCAGATTTTTGGCAGATAATCGACGGGAAAAGGGAAGAGTGGAAGCCGCGTCACATTTTGTCAGAATTTTTATATTCAAAGTGGAATGAAATAGCAGACGATGAATTTTATCGGGTTGAAGTGTCTGTTGCCTTTTCGAAACCTATTGGGAAAGAACCCGATCCAAATAAAGTTGGCGGAAAAAGACGGAGGCACAGATATGAAGAAAAGTTGATTGAGAGAGATGAATTATTGATGCAAAGGCAAAATCATTTCGATCAATTTATTATGCACTACGGAAAGAGGGTTAGTTCTTTTATTGAACTTGAAGACAGTTTTGCATGCGAGGTTGAGATTAACGGATTGGGCCTTAAAGATTTGGTGGTAAATTATCAATATGTATTTGAAGTATCTGAAATTGATGAGATCTTCGGTATAGAAGGCCATGAAAGCAATCTCGAAGAATTTGAATTGGAACTTATTTCGCCTGATGATGATTCCGTTGAGGTTGGAGTAATCGACAGCGGAATTATGGAAAACCATAAATACCTTGCACCGGGTATAAAAAGTGAAAATTCAAAATCTTATACCGGCGATAAATCAACTGCCGACTATGTTCAAGGAGGAGGACATGGAACAAAAGTGGCAGGTGCCATTTTTTATCCCAGAGGAGTTAATGAGATTGAATCGCCTTACAAGTTGCCATGTTTTATCAGAAATCTGAAGGTTTTAAATGAACACAATAAATTGCACCATAATTATCCGGCAAAGTTAATTCAGCAGGTAATCGAAGATAATGATGAATGCATGATTTTTAATCTTTCGTTATGTTCTGAGTCTCCATGCAGAATAAAACACATGTCAACATGGGCAGCAATTATTGATAAACTATCATTCGAGAATAACATCCTTTTTATAATCTCAGCAGGTAATATCCGTTTTCCGGTTATAAGAGGTTTTCTTTCCGATCAGGTAAATTATCCTGACTATTTGGAAGAAGGAAACTGCAGGATTGCAAATCCTGCTCAAAGCCTTTTTTCATTGACAGTTGGTTCGATAAATCCTTCCGGTTATGAAGATGAATTTTGGAAGTCTTTGGGAGTTGAAGATGAAATATCTGCATTTTCAAGAATCGGACCCGGCATCTGGGATTCTGTTAAGCCCGACGTTGTTGAATATGGCGGTGGAGTAGTTTTATCGAAAGACGGATTGCATCTTATAAGAGAACATGAAGTTACCTCTCCCGAATTGATACGGTCAACAATGCATGGAGGAAGTGCAATTGGTAGAGATAGTGTGGGAACTTCTTTTTCTGCACCCAAGATTGCTCATATTGCTGCCGTTTTGAAGCATCTTTACCCAGATGATCATATCAATTTAATAAAAGCACTCGTTGCTCA
>JBNJDH010000504.1:0-2642 GCA_051744695.1 Bacteroidota bacterium
TACTGCTTACTGCTAACTGTTTACTGCTTACTGTTTACTGCTTACTGTTTTCAAGTTGCCTGAACAATTGATTGGCATTAAGTACGCAACAACTCCGGATGTCAAATCCGGCTTTTTTGAATGCCAGTGCCACCCATGTGTTGCAGGTACGAAAGAGGTGGTATTTGCGGGTAGCCAGAAAATAATGCCGGCTTTCTCCATAAATGGTACTTGGTTGTGGATTTCCGGCACCGTCCCTCTTGTAACTCTCCGAAATAAAGCGTGTCAATGCTTTAAATTGCTCGTCATTGACCTGAATTTCTATTATTCTGGCTTCCTGCCCATAAGAAGACTTTAGTGGCAGATCGAATGAAAAGACCCTGAGGACGCTTTGTGTCGGGAATAGCACAGCTCTTGCGGCAAGCCAAACCGGTCGCCCCTCAGCCTGATAGAACTTCTCATCCCCCCAGCTGATATCCACGTACTTTTCTGATGTGTACCGGGAAATTTCCGGCCAGATGTCTTCGTTTATATCCTCTGTTTTAACAATTATGCCGGTGTGCCAGGCTTGCTGCACAACAAAAACTGATGTGTAACCCCCTTCTTCGCTGGCCTGGTTTTGTCCAGGTGCTGGTGAGATCGCAACAACCAGAACAATAGAAATAATATGCGCAAAAATTCTATTCATGTTTTTTCAATCCAACCATTTTTGTTTATTTTTAAATATTAATAGTCCGTTAAACTTTTGCAAGAACCTTTGATTTAATTGTTTATATTTTAATGGTTCTTTTTGTCAAAATGCAGATTTTCAGCATTATGTGATTCATCTTAAATCTTATATCTAAAAATCTAACGATCTATTGAAATAAAATGAAGAGTAAATAGAAAGTCTTTATTTTGACATCATAATTTATAAATCCTGTGGCTTTTTTGTAATGCGCGGGGTGAATTAAGGATCAGCACTTAAAAATAACATTTTCCACAGGGTTAAACGAATAACAGAAAGGAAAGTCTGTTGTTAACGTAAGAATTTAGCCTATGTTCCCCCGCACTTTTTCAACCATATCTTATTTATTCAAACAGCCGCTTGCCATAAGTTTGATCATATTCGGGATGGTCGTAATTGTCTGTCCCTGGCAACCCGATAAGTATGGAATTCAAAAGACCGCCCATGAACTCAGCGGTCCCATATCGATTTACACATACCGCGACATTGACAATGACGGGAATTCCGATAAGCTCAGGTTTATTAATTTTCGTGAACGGGGATTTTCATCAGTGGTGGTTTACAGAAACAACAGAACCCTTGGACAATGGAACTTAAAAGGGACCTGGAATGATAACAGGCCAATGTTTATGGTGAATGATTATGACCAGGACGGGGTGAAAGAAATATTTCTGTTTACACATCACGAAAATTCGGTTCTGCTTCACGGACTGGCCCCGTTGTCAAAAGACAGTATGATTGTCGAAAACCGGACCATCTTTGAATATGGGACCCGGGATTCACTTCCCGTGGACAATATTACCGCCCAACAGGGTGGATTTGTGAACCTGGACGATCATCCGTCACGAGAACTTTATTTTTCCCTGACCACAGGTTTTAACAAAAAACCCCGTGGTGTGGCGGTTTACAATTTTGAAAAAGATTCCTTGCACTACCGTTCCCTGGGAGGTGTTTGTCTGAAGAATTTTCATCATATAGAAACCGAAGACCGGGATTTTCCTCTGCTTACCGGTGGCACCTGGGCCCACGGGAATTATCCCCCGGATACAACATTCACGGATATGAAAAGCTGGTTGATGGTGTTTGATCGTGATCTTGAATTCCTTTTTGAGCCGGTTCCTTTCGATGAGCATCCCATGCAACTGCTTGTGGAATCATTTAGACAGAAAGGGGAGACCTTCCTCCTGGTTTATTCACGTTACTATGGAGACCGCAAAGATATTGCTCCAACCCTGTATGTTTACGATATGGAAGGAAATAAGATCCGTGAAAAGTCATTCCCTGAAATGGAGAAACCCAAAAAATCCGGTATCATGGTCATGGATGATGCATTGTTTCTGATTTCGGGAGAGGGGGAGGTGAATAAACTGGACCATCAGCTGCAAGTCCGGAAAACCCGTACAATTGAAGACATTTCCCATGGCATCCCGCTTTTTACAGGAGATATAAACGGAAACGGCCTGAAAGAGTTTGTTTTCCGGGGAGAGGGAAGGAGTGGATTGGTTGTTGCCGATAATCGGCTACAACATCCTGTTTCATTCTCCCTGGAGGGAGATCGCCGGCGTCCGGAGTTTTCCGTCAAAAAGAACGGAGAGGGGGACCGTTTTCTTTTTGTGCAATCAAAAGGAGATATAACTGAGTTTTCATATTTCCTCAATCCACTTTACCGTTTTCGTTACCTTCTTTATGCCGGTTTGTTTGCCGTGATCTGGCTGATGGTCTGGTCGGGCAAAAAGCTTAGGGCTTGGTATAAATACCGGAAAAACCATCCCCGTGAAGAGATCGATGAACTCAAAGTGAAATCACTGCGAAATGTGGCCGAGCCGCACCTTACTTTTAATGTACTCAATGCCCTCAGTGCGATGTTGTACAATGATGAGCCCGAAAAGGCCAACAAAATGGTCATTAAGTATGCTAAACTTCTCAAAAACTACCT
>JBNJDH010000505.1:0-2639 GCA_051744695.1 Bacteroidota bacterium
GTCCATTTCTCCTCGGGCGGATTTGGTGTTCGCTATGGGGATAAAATGAGTTCCGTCCTGGATGTCCGTTACAAAAGGCCCGACTCTACATCAGGCGGTGCCAACATCAACCTGTTGGGCATGAGCGCCCATGCCGAAGGAGCTGCAAATGACGGCAAGCTGACCTGGCTGGCCGGTTTCCGCCACAAAACCAATCGTTATCTTTTGGGGACCCTTGACACCAAGGGAGATTACAACCCATCGTTTCGCGATGCCCAGGTTTTTTTCTCTTACCAGGTGAACCCCAAACTCACGGTGGATATGCTGGGCTACTATGCCCTGAACAAATACCATTTTATTCCTTCAGACCGGGAGACCACTTTTGGCACGATGAGCGATGTGAAACAGCTGAAAATCTATTTTGCCGGACAGGAGAAAGACCACTTCGAGACCGGAATGGGTGGCATCCGGTTTCAATATGAAAGCGACAACGGCAGCCAATACGAATGGCTGGCCAGCCACTACCGGGCTTTTGAAGAAGAAACATTTGACATTGCCGGCGCATACTGGCTTCAGGAAATTCAGGCTTTTGATGATTCGGAGCCTGCCACCAACCTGGGGGTAGGCGAATACCTGAAACACGCCCGCAATGATCTGCTGGCCACCATCTCTAAATTTTCAATGGAAGGAGAACACCCGGCGGGCGCCAACAGCCATCTCAACTGGGGTGTGGAATGGCGGTCGGAACATTTTTCGGACCGCATCAACGAATGGGAGATGAACGATTCGGCAGGTTATTCGGTACCCCGCAATCCTGAGTTGAAACTGGATTACAGCCGTCAGGCCGACTTTGATATGCGCACACAGCATTTCAAAGGTTTCATCACCCACCGCACATCTTTCCGGAACAGCTGGAGCCGCATCCGGCTCAATTACGGCACACGCCTGATGTACTCAGACAGGGAAAAACGTTTATATGTGACTCCCCGTTTTCAGGTTGCCCTGCTTCCCTTGGCCACCCCCGACACCCGCTTCCGGATCAGTGGCGGCTGGTATTATCAACCTCCTTTTTATAAAGAATACCGACCGCCCCAAACGGGAAATGTCAAAAATGTGGAGACCCAGAAATCAAGACAAATCCTGGCCGGTGTCGATCACTATTTTAGTATTTTTGATCGCCCGTTTCAATTCACCTCCGAAGCCTATTACAAGTATTTTTCTGATTTGATCCCCTACCAGGTCGACAACGTACGCATTCTTTATTCAGGCCACAATGAAGCCAAAGGATTTGCCACGGGAATCGATTTCAAACTACACGGGGAGTTTGTCCCCGGTACGGAATCCTGGGCCACCCTTTCCCTTCTTCGCACGATGGAAGATCTGGAAAACGACACATGGGACAAGCCGGGAGAGCCGGGATATATTCCCCGCCCCTCCGATCAGCGGCTTAATTTTTCCATGTTTTTTCAGGATTACCTGCCCAACAATCCCACTTTCAAAGTCAATCTAAGTCTTTTCTATGGCACCGGGTTGCCGTTTGGTCCACCCCGATCGCCCCGCTACATGGCCACGCACCGCATGCCTCCCTATCGCCGGGTGGATGTGGGTTTCTCCAAAGATCTGCTGCCCTTGCTCAACCAAAAGAGTTATAACAGGCTAATCAAAGACTTCTGGCTGGGCCTGGAGGTTTTTAATCTCTTCGACATCAGCAACACCATCTCATATTACTGGGTCAGTGATGTGGAAAACCGGCAGTATGCTGTTCCGAATTATTTAACGGGGAGAAGGATTAATGTTTCTTTGAATGTGGAGTTTTAATGTGGGATCTATGATTAATTCGGAGCTACTCATCAAGTGAGCAGCCTCATTTTAATTTTTTTTCATCACAATTATGCGTATTGGGTATGAAAATGATCTTTCATAAGATTGTTTACTCTTGGAGAAAAATGGCTTACACCATTTTATTTAATCTTGTCCACGAATTGCACGAATTACACGAATTTCAAAGCTGTTTTACAGCTTTATGGGAAACGGCTTCGCCGTTTAGAATCGCACCAAAGGTGCGACCAAAATTCGTGTAATTCTTAAAATTCGTGGACCAAAAACAAGAAATGGCGTAAGCCATTTTCTCACGAAGTAATCAATTTTAAAATACCCCAAACTCATCTACGTCTGAAAACCTCATCAGTATAAGCAATATCCGTCAGATAAAGCCCCTCCGGCGGTGCTGAAGTCCCCGCCTGCTGCCGGTCGTGCGCTTCGATGATGTCACAGAAATCATCCACGGAAATCTTTTTGCGTCCTACTTCCAGGAGGGTTCCCACGATGGCTCGAACCATATTCCGCAAAAAGCGGTCGGCCCGGATCACGAAGACCCAGCGTTGATCGCGCTGTTCCCAGTAAGCTTCTTCAATTTTACAGAAATTGGTTTTATTTCCCCCGTGCAGCCGGGCAAAGCTGGTAAAATCTTCGTAATCTTTTAGTCTTTCGGCAGCCAGGTTCATGGCATCAAAATCGGGAAAAAACCAGGGGCGATGTGTCAACCCATGAAGGAACGGATCTTTGTGAAGGACAAGATGATATTCATAAGTCCGGGAAACGGCATCGTAGCGGCTATGGGCATCATCATTGACCGGAACAAATGAATACACAGCAATGCC
>JBNJDH010000506.1:0-2638 GCA_051744695.1 Bacteroidota bacterium
CGTTGCCATTAAAGGCGCGGGGTTCTGCCTCCATCACAAACTCGATCTTCTCATTCTTCCTTGCTTCTTCAACGGCATGTTCAAAAGCCTGAAAGTGATTAAACTGATGAACCACCGTAACTTTTGATGCATAATTGGTGAGGGTAACAGCCTCTTCCAGGGCCGAATTTCCACCACCAACCACGGCTATCTCTTTGTCTTTAAAAAAATCGCCGTCACAGGTGGCACAATAGGATATGCCGGTTCCTTTAAATGTATCTTCTCCTGGCACATTTAATGAACGGGGTCTACCACCCGGCGTGAGAATGACCGTCCTGGCCCGGAAAGAACGTCCGTCTTCAAGCTCCACTTCTTTGATGTCCCCTTCCAATTGATAACGGGCAATCCGGATGTTCGATTTGATCTTGCACCCGAACGATTTGGCCTGCTTTTTCATGGTATTGGCCAAAACATACCCATTGGTTGTTTCTACACCAGGGTAATTGGCCACTTCATTGGTCAGCACCATTTGGCCGCCCACAGCCCCTTCATTCAAGATCAGGGTCGACAACCGGGCTCGCGAGGCATAAATCCCGGCAGTCAGCCCGGCAGCCCCCGCCCCGATAATCATTACGTCAAACGTGTCGTTCATGTAAATTATTTAAAATGCTTATCCAACACTTCGGTAATCTGATCCATACTCTGGATGCTGCTGGTTGCATGGGCCACCTTCCCGTTTTTGTAATACATGGTGAAAGGCAATCCCATAAAACCCTGTGTTTCCGGCGCATTACGAATTACTTCTGCTTCAGGATTGTCAAAGGCCATGGTAAAAAACTTCACGCCATAACGCTCCTCCTCCAGTTCTTCCATGGAATCATAAACAGGCACACACATGGGCCCCATTCGTCCACAACATACCATCACATTTTCATTTTCCGATATTATCTTTTGCAGTTCATCTGCGGTTTCGATCTCCTGGAGACCTGTTTGTAACATTTGCATATCAATAGACTTTTTTGTTTGTATTAATTTTGGTACAAACATACGTTCATTCACCTCAGGCTCCAATCAAATGACACCGGGACAATCCCGAATTTGAACTGTATTATTTCAGGTTATTTCATGTCGTGAGACATCTGTGGCCTTTTGAAACCTCCTGACTTGTAAGCTGGCCAGACAGCCTTTTTATATACCATCCAAAATTACTATCTTGCAGAGATGCGAAAATTCCCAAAAAGAGCAAGACCATGCAGTACACAAAATTAGGAAAGAACGGTCCGGTCATCTCCACCATAGGCTTCGGTGCCTGGGGAATCAGTGGAAGAGACTGGGGACAGACGGATGATGAAAAATCTAAAAAAGCCATTCACGAGGCCCTTGACAATGGCATCACTTTTATCGACACGGCCGATGTTTATGGTTCCGGCCACTCGGAAGAATTGATTCGTGAAGTACTGGACGAGCGTGGGCGAAAAGACAATGTCGTCATCGCCACAAAGGCCGGGAACAATTTTTATCCCTTTCTTGGAAAAGATTACAAAACAACCCCTCACAATCCCGATTATTCCGAAAAGCATTTAATTTATGCAGCTGAGCAAAGTCTGAAAAGGCTGGGGGTTGAAGCCCTGGATATTCTTCAGCTGCATAGCCCCGACGAAGAAATACTGGAAAGGGAAGAGCCATGGAAGGCCCTGGAGGCACTAAAACGAGACGGGAAAATCAAACATGCCGGGTGGAGCATCCAATCTTTCAAAGAAACTGAGCAGGCCCGTTTCCTTGAAGAACATCATGATCTTCTGGATGTGATTCAGGTCCGTTACAACATGCTGGAACGTGAAGCAGAAAAGAAACTGTTCCCTATGGCCCAAAAATACGGAACAGGCGTGATTGTGCGTATACCGATCTTATTCGGCTTCCTGGCCGGTAAATTCTCACGCGATTCCCAATTCGGCGAAGACGATCACCGGCGCTTCAACCTCTCCCCTGAAAAACTTAACAATTACCTGAAACAACTTGAACAGTTCCAAAACTTTTTCGACCAGCACAAAGAATACTCCATGGCCCAGTTGAGCTTGCGGTTCTGCATCTCACACCCGGCCTGTCATGTAGCCATTCCGGGAGGAAAAACCCCCGAACAGGTCAGAGAAAATGCCGTGGCAGCTGACATTGATCTTCCGTATGAAGATTTTCCGTCTTTGCCATAATCAATATAAAATCACAAAGCAAATCGATTGATGAATCCGTTTCAGAACATACGGACTGGAATCGAGGTCTGTATTCTGAAACGGATTCTTTTAACCATTCCTGCTTCCTATGATTGATATTACTTTACTCCTGTCCGTTTTGTCGGGCATCGCCCTTTTACTGATTCTAATTCTTTATTTCAGGATCCAGGCATTTATTTCCCTGCTCATTGCCAGCATAACAGTAGGAATTCTGGCCGGAATGCCCCCGGAAGATATCATTTCCACCATGCAGAAAGGCATGGGCGATACGCTGGGCTTTGTGGCTGTGATTGTGGGGCTTGGAGCCATGTTCGGCGCCATTCTGGAAAATTCGGGTGGCGCAGAGGCCCTGGCATCCTACCTCCTCGGGAAATTCGGTGAAAAAAGAGCCCCCTGGGCATTGATGCTGACCGGTTTTTTTGTAGCCATCC
>JBNJDH010000507.1:0-2635 GCA_051744695.1 Bacteroidota bacterium
TCTATTGAACTGTTTAAATAGAGCTGGAGGGTATTCAGAATTAATATTATCGACAACAATACACAAAAAATGCCCACGTAGAGGATTATTTTTTGTAAACGAATGCTTTTTATCCTGTTCATTTGACTAATTATTTTCCGAAAGCATACAAATAAGAATGTGTACGTATAAAAAGTTTATTCCCAATTGCTACAGGTGATGCTCCAATTTTATCCTTTAAATCAATTTGATTAATTATTTCAAATTCTCTTCCCTCTTTTATTATAGTTATTCTTCCGTTGAAGGAAGCCAGATATATTTTACCATCAGCATACATTGGCGAGGACAGGTAAGTGCCTGATGCACCAAGTCGTTCAAAATATAGGATGTTTCCGTCCTCTGCATTGACGCAGGTTATCTTTCCTCCGTTTTTCACCATGTACAAAAGTCCGTCTTTTACCAATACTGATGGGGTTTCCGGAATGTTATCCACAATTTTCCAAAGGTGCCCTGATAAAGTTATATTACCAGTATCACCCAATTGAATTGCAATTAATCCATGTGTAAATACATGATCCCACATGTATTCTATTGCGTCCCATTCCGGTTTGGAAATTGTATCATTTTTATCCATATCGAAATTTTTCAACATTCGCCAGTTCAGGTACCATGCTGAGCGTTCACTTGTTGTTTCACCATCTACTCTCTCAGTCAGCTTAACTTTATCTGTAAATTCTTCGTTAGTGATTGCATTGTTTTTATCCCTATCCCGCTCAGCAAAAAGTGTTTGAAAATTTTCTATGTCACCATTCAGCGCTTTTTCTCCACGCACTATCCAGGCATTTACAAAAAGAGTATCATCTTTTATAACCGGAGTTCCCGTACCCTCAGTTCCAATTTCATAATGCCAAAGATATTTTCCAGTATGTATATCGATTCCTATCAACTGGCCCAGACGATGAATTATTACCTGCTCGTTCCATACTGCAGGTGTGCTGTAACTGGTAGAAACGGGATTTGAGTTATATTTGTGAAAATTGTATTTCCATATTTGTTTGCCCGTGGTTTTATCAAATACAAGGAGACGTGGTTTTACATTATTATCGTGGTTCAAGATTAATTTATCTTCATATAAAATGGGGGAGGTGCCGGACCCGTAAAAAACAGGTAAAAATTCAATGGGAGTTTTCCATATTTCTTTCCCCTCAAAATCATAACAGATTAATCCGAAGGAAGGGAAATAACAATAAATGTATTTTCCATCTGATGCAGGTGTTGCCGCAGCAGGGCTGCTTACAGGATGAACGAACTCAAACGTGTCTACAGGTATAACATGTTTCCATTTTATAGCTCCGTCTGTATTGCGAATATTCCAGACATAATATTCTTTCTTTTCCCGGTTTACACCTGTGATGATTAAATTTTCTTTGCACACACAGGGAGAAGAATATCCTTCAGGCACATTGATTTTCCAAAGCACATTTTTTTCTGTTCCAAAATCAATGGGCGGAGTAGCATCTGCAGGAGCAATTCCCCATCCGTTTTGACCGCGAAATTGCAACCAGTTTCCGCAGTTTTGTGCATCTACATTTTGAGGTGAAGATAAAATGCTTGCTAATAAAAACAGGGTCAGCAGCAAAATTGATTTTTTCATATTCGAAATTTTAAACGTTAGATTCTCAAATCAACACAAACCATTGTATGTTCGTCCCGCAATACTAAATATCCGTTGGCCAGTGCCATTGGTGCCCATGCATCTCGTCCATTTTGAATTACTTCTGCATGATCAAGTTCAATGTAATTTTGGGTACTGGATTTGGCGATATACAAAGTTCCGTCGTCGTTCAGTATAAACAATTTTCCATCTGCAATAAAATACGGCCCCAGCCCAAAACGATGTTCTTTTCCACTGGACCAAACTATTTTTTTGGGATTGGAGGGATGAACACAAACCAGTTGATTTCTTAATGCACCTCCACCATTGGGGATAATTCCGAACAGATGATTATTCTCAAAAACCGGGGTTTGCTGTTCACAGGATAAGCCTTCGCGGGCAATATATTCATCAAGAACATTAACTGAATACTCTCCATTATTTTCTGAAAGTTGCAGCATCATGCTTCCAACACCATAACCCGCGGTTAGAAAAATCTTCCCATCTTTCATGCAAACCGGTGAAGGAGCAATAACCTTGTGATTCCAGGCTGAGCTTTTCCACAAGATTTTTCCGGCATCTTCTCCATTGGCAGCAACGCCAATTAAACCGCCAATTGCACTGTAAACATACATTTTACGATTGTATAAAATCCAGGGCATCACCGATGAGTGAGATAACCGCCAGTTATCAGTATTCGGCGTTTCCCAGATAATTTCACCCGTTGCACAATCAACGGCAATCAGCAAAGCCTTTCCTCCGGTTGCAATAATGGCAAGATTTTCATCAATCAATGGACACTGGCCGGCATACCACATGGGTTGTTCACCACCATATTTTTTTTCAATATCCAGGCCCCACAGAAATTTGCCGGTTTCTCTGTTCACACACATCACATGGTGACGCGGACCAATTGTTAGAACAAATTCTTCGGTTACAGCCGGAATGGTGCGTGAAAATCCATGATTGCGTTTTAATTTAACATTGTAGCCGCGACCCCAG
>JBNJDH010000508.1:0-2632 GCA_051744695.1 Bacteroidota bacterium
AGTATATTGAACAGGGAAGAAGTACGCCGGGGGAAAAACAGGATAATGAGGGGATGGATAACTGGCCCGAGATAGATTGGATTGAGAATTCTGATTGAAATTTAATGGATTTTTAAAACTAAAGAAAAATGAAACAACTACTGCTTTTTTTAATGTTATCGTTTTACGGATGTAACAAAGTTACCCAAAAGCCCAATATAATTCTTATTGTTGCTGATGATTTGGGATACAATGATGTTTCCTGTTACCGTAATTCTAATTTTGACGGGCATTACGAGAATGCGCCAACAAGTCAAACTCCAAACATTGATAAGATTGCTGAACAGGGCATGCGTTTCACTGATTTTTACTGTGGTGCGGCGGTATGTTCCCCCTCAAGGGCTGCCCTGATTACAGGAAGAAATGCCACAAGGGTTGGCATATACAACTGGATTCCTGAGAATGGCCCCATGCATTTAAGAACAGAAGAAATTACCATTGCGGAACTTTTAAAGGAGAAAAACTACATTACAGGTCATTTTGGGAAATGGCACCTGACTTCAAAAGGCATGAATCAACCTTTGCCAAATGACCAGGGATTTGATTACAGTTTTTTTACGTATAACAACGCAGATCCCTCGCATGAAAATCCTGATAATTTTTACCGCAACGGACAGCCGGTAGGTCAGTTGGAAGGTTATGCCGCAGGTTTGGTGGTTGATGAAGCAATAAAGTGGCTCGAAACCAAAAAAGACAAGAGACTTCCGTTTTATATGAATGTTTGGTTTAATGAGCCGCATACCAGAGTAGCTGCTCCTGAGAAATTCACCAGCCGCCATTCCTATAACAAAGAGTATTATGGTTGCATTGAAAATATGGACTATGCGATTGGAGAATTAATTAATTATTTGGAATTAAACGGTTTGGATAAAAATACAATTATAATATTTACATCTGATAATGGTTCCCATTGGGATCATTCGAATGACCCGCTGCGTGGAGAAAAACATTTTAACTACGAAGGTGGTGTACGGGTTCCATTTATAATAAGATGGGATGAAAAAATAAAAAAAGGAAATATAAATAATTTCGCGGGCAGCTTCACCGATATTTTTCCATCAATTGCTTCATTAATTAAAACTCCATTACCAACCGATAGGAAATATGACGGAATGGATATTTCTCCTGTTTTTCTGGGTAAGAAACCAGAAATGGACAGAAAGGAGCCTATTTTCTTTTACCGCTATTTTCACGACCCCATTTGCATGTTACGTGAAGGGGACTGGTGTCTTTTGGGTTATGATGAATTAATCCCCAAAGCAGAAAGTATGGATGCAGGACGGCTAGGTAAAATCAGACCCTGGCATTTTATGCCAAATCATATGGAATATCTGAAAACTTTAAAACCCAAATACTTCGAGTTGTACAATTTGAAAGAAGACAGAGAACAGGAATTTGATTTATCAGAAAAATATCCTGAGATAGTTTCAAAAATGAAGAATAAAATGATAGAACTTCGAGAGGAAATGATAACTGAAGGTGGTGATTGGTATTAACCTTGATTTTAAATAGTAAAAAAAATAATTTATGAAAAATAATGAAGTCTTATTAATAAACATCACTAATTTAAAATTGGTGATTTGTATCTTTTGTATTGTTTTATTGACTATTTCCTGCTCAACTGAGAAAGAAACAAAATGCGGTGAACTGAACTTAAATGCTAAGCTTCAACCTGTACCCCAAACTGCGAAATTTATTAATGACAATTATTTTATTTGGGGAGGGAGCCTCATTAAATCTGAGCATGACGGAAAATATCATATGTTTTATTCCCGATGGCCAAAGGAACTTGGAATGTCAGCTTGGGTGACTCATTCCGAAGTTGCCCATGCCGTTTCGGATTCTCCTTTTGGCCCATTTGAATTTAGCGATGTAGCTCTTTCAGTAAGAGGTGAAGGTTATTGGGATGGCCTGGTTACTCATAATCCTACCATTCACTATTTCGATGGCCACTATTACTTGTATTACACTGGCAACATTGGGTTTACCGATGAACCGGGTGAGTACTGGGAACACAGAAACAGGCAGCGAATTGGTGTTGCCAAAGCTGATAACCCTTATGGACCCTGGGAAAGGTTTAATCAACCACTGATTGATGTATCCGCTGATTCATTGGCACACGATGCTCTTATTACTACAAATCCCTCTGTTGTAAAAATGCCCGACGGGCGTTTTTTAATGGTATATAAAGCAGCCGCAAAAATAGCTGATCCTCCCCGATATGGTCCCGTAGTTCATTTAACGGCCATTTCCGATTCTCCGTCCGGTCCGTTTGAAAAACAGATGCAACCGATTTTTACAGCGGGAGATGTTGACTTCCCCGCCGAAGACCCTTATGTGTGGTTTCAGGATAACTGCTATTATGCTATTTTAAAAGATATGGAAGGAGATTTTACTCAACATGGTACAAGCCTGGTTTTGTTTTATTCTGAGAATGGGTTTGACTGGGATCTCGCTCCAAATGCGCTTGTTTCCAAGATAGAAATTAATTGGGAAGGTACAGGGCTTCAAGAATTGCAAAAATTGGAACGTCCACAGCTATATATTGAAAATGGAGAATTAATTGCACTTCTTTGTGCTGCAAGAGAAACTT
>JBNJDH010000509.1:0-2627 GCA_051744695.1 Bacteroidota bacterium
TCCTATAAGTTATAATGAGAGTTTAAAAGATACAATTGAAATGCTGGGGGAAATGGATGCATTTACTTTTAACGGCACCTCCGGCGATATCATTAATGTGCGTATGCGGTTTAGTTCAGATTACGATGATCCGCAAATTGAACTGTACAATCCAGCGGGTTTTCGCATTGCTTCAAAATCATCGACAAGTGCTTTAGTCAGTTTGGATACAGTAATGTTGGAAGATTCAGGACAGTACACAATTTTAACAATGAGCAGGACTGGCAGTCAGACCGGTTCATATGGCATTAGCCTTCAAAGAACATTTGACCCGCCCAATGCTTCACCAATTGCTTACAATGAAAGTTTGAATGCCTCCATTGACATTCTGGCTGAGATGGATGCCTTTAGATTTGATGGTAAAGCCGGGGATATTATCAATGTACAGATGAAGTTTTCCAATGATTACAATGACCCCCGGTTGGAATTGTACAATCCTTCAGGTAACCGAATTGCTTCAAGTTCGACAAACAACTCCCAACTCCGGTTAGATATTATAAAATTAGGGGCTTCAGGACAATACACCATAATGACAATGGCAAATGATGGCGGGCAAACAGGGGGTTATACTCTGTCCCTACAACGGACATTTGAACCACCCAATGCCCGTCCTATAAGTTATAATGAGAGTTTAAAAGATACAATTGAAATGCTGGGGGAAATGGATGCATTTACTTTTAACGGCACCTCCGGCGATATCATTAATGTACAAATGAAGTTTTCAACTTCATACAATGATCCCCAGATAGAGCTGTACAATCCATCCGGTGAACGGATTGCTTCAAAATCAGCAAAAAATGCAGCGGTCAGGCTCGATACAATAAAACTTGATGTAACAGGGCAGTATACCATACTGGCTATGGAAAAGGAGGGTGACCAAACGGGTACTTATTGGCTAATCCTTCAAAACAAAAAAGAATTAATTACTAATGCTGAATTACTTAAAACAGAAAATGGTATTATTAATGTGCAAATTCCTCAACCTGGCATTATTAAACCATATTCTTTCCTTATAAATAAAAATGATACAACCGAATTTTCAATTAAAAGAAACAGTGGAAATTTTCAACCTTATTATGAATTGATTTTCAATGATTCAGTTATTTACAGCGGATATAATTCAAACTCTTTGACCATTCCAGATTCCTATTTTCAGGAATCTGGACAATACACACTTTTTATATCTGATTATAATTACGACCAACCCGGAGAATTTCAATTCCAATGGAAGGGTTTAACTCAAAATATTGTATTGATTTCCGATATTCTGTCCCATCAGGATGTTTATAACCTGGGGGATGAAATTACCCCAAAAGCAGTAATTAAAAATATTGGTTGGGAAAACGTTACCGCTCAGCTTCGTTTAAAAATCTTTGAAACCTATGATGAAAAAGTTGATAATATCACTTTACTACCGGGGCAGGAAAAAACATTAGAACTCAAAAATTGGACACCCTTCAGTGAGGGCAGTTTCACAGGTATTTGGACTACAGAAAATAATCTCGGATATGGAGGTGATTTTTATAATGAAAGATTTTGTGTAACCGATGGCAAAGGCCCGGAAATATATTCAGTAAGTCCTGAAACCGGTGCAAACGGTGGAGACTTTACCCTGACAATTACCGGAAAAGCTTTTCAGGCAGGTTTAAAAGCAGCGTTATTTAACGATGATTACCCGTCAGGTAGAATTGCTGAAAATTCAGACATAAATTACCTCTCGTCCGATAGCATAGAAGCCACTTTTGATTTAAGTAATGTGCCAGAAAGCAAATTTCATGTTAAAATTATAAATCCCGATGATTCTACTTTTGTGTTCTACGAAGGATTTATGGTAACCCAATTTAACGGAAAAGAATTGACCTTAAATACCTGGGAAGAGATAGAAATAGCAGCCGGCACACAGGAAGTTTATGGAATAAACATTACTGATCAGACCGAAAATTTGTTTTTCCTGGTTAAAAAGGCAACCAAAATAGGGCACCACGGAACATGGACAGGCGGAATGCGTGTTTTCAGGCAGGGAACTTTAATAGCCGACGAAAGTGGCACGCAGGATTACGATTTTCATTTTAAAAATATGCCACCGGGCCGATACTACATTGAAGTCTGGAGTCAGCAAGAGGCAGAAGCACAAATAAAAGTTGGAGACCATGTGGATAAACTCACTTTTGGCGAGTGGCACAAAGGTTTGGTATTAAAGGGCTGGGGCAGCGATTGGACACAAATTGATGTGCCTGAAAATACCGACAGCCTCTATTTTGAAACACAGGGATTTGGTATTTACAGCAATCTCCAAATCTTTTACGATTCATTGGGTAATAAAGAGAACTACCACTATTTCGATGATTATAAAAAGGGGAATCACTTATCCGGAAGTATTGCAAATCCGGTTCCCGGCAGGTATTATTTAAAATATATGGATTCTGATAATGTAGTTGGAGGAGATTCGCAGGAAAGGGATTATTTAATAAACGTGGATATTAAGTCAATTGAAGAATCTGAACCTTTAAAACCTATTATTACAAGTTTATCGACTTATGAAGGCGGTAAATCTGATATTGTAACAATCACGATAGTAGGTTCGGGAT
>JBNJDH010000510.1:0-2606 GCA_051744695.1 Bacteroidota bacterium
TTTTCGTTCAGGTAGCGGCGAAAAAAAACGCCGGCACGACGGTTGGGAAATACAAAACAAAAATCCGAAATATCTGTTAAATACTTTTGAAGGTGGTAATCGGCCAGTTGTTCTAAAAAAAATTGCATGCTGGTTAATTTTGAATACCCGGCAGTGGTTTCGGGATTGACATGATTTTTTCAAAGATAATTGTTTTCACTGATTATGGATGAATTTTCATACGTCGGAAATAGCGACATTGATACGATAGAAAAGCTCTACAACGATTACAGAAACGACCCTGATTCTGTAGACGCGAGTATGCGCAATTTTTTCCGGGGTTTTGATTTTGCCCTTCGCAATTTTGATTCTTCATCGGCCGGGTTGGTTGACAAGGAGTTCAATGTCATGAATCTCATCCACGGATACCGGCAGCGGGGGCATCTTTTTACCTCGACCAATCCGGTGCGAAGCCGCCGGAAATATTTTCCCACCCTTGATGTAGAAAATTTCGGTCTTTCTGAAGAAGATCTGGATACGGTCTTTCAGGCCGGGAATGAAATCGGGCTTGGGCCCGCAACCCTTCGTGAAATAATTGATCATCTGAAACAGACCTATTGTGGATCTGTGGGGGTTGAGTATCTCTATGTTCGTCGTCCCGAAATGGTGTCATGGTTAAAACGGAAGATGGAAGAGGTACGCAACACCCCCTCATTCACTTATGATAAAAAACATCATATATATCAAAGTCTCAAGGAAGCAGTGGAATTTGAACGTTTCATTCACAAACGTTTTGCCGGGCAAAAAAGGTTTTCCCTGGAAGGGTCAGAAGTGCTTATCCCCGGTTTAAAGGCACTGACAGAAAAAGGGGCCGGCATGGGTGTACAAGAGGTGATGCTGGGAATGGCACACCGCGGACGGCTCAATGTGCTGGCCAATGTGCTGGAAAAGCCCGTGCGCGATATCTTCAACGAGTTTAACGGCGATCAGTACGATGACAACATCTCGCTTGGTGATGTGAAGTATCACCTGGGATACGACAATCAAATCGAAACGGTTTCCGGTCATTCCGTTAACATCGGTCTGTTGCCCAATCCATCACACCTGGAAGCGGTGACACCCGTGGTGGAGGGACTTACTCGTGCCCGGGCTGAACATGCTTACAACCACGATTTCAACCAGGTGGTTCCCGTGGTCATTCACGGCGATTCGGCCATTGCCGGGCAGGGCGTTGTCTACGAGGTGGTCCAGATGGCCATGCTGAACGGGTATTCCACCGGCGGAACCATTCACATTGTCATCAACAACCAGGTGGGATTCACCACCAACTACCTGGATGCCCGTTCAAGCACCTATTGTACGGATGTGGGGAAGGTGACGCGGAGTCCTGTTTTTCATATCAATGGTGATGATGCTGAGGCCATTGTTTATGCGCTGGAACTGGCCATGGAGTATCGCCAGACTTTTCACAGGGATGTTTTTATTGATATCTTGTCCTACCGGAAACACGGGCACAACGAAGGTGACGAGCCCCGTTTTACCCAGCCGACCCTTTACAGGGCCATTGCCTCTCATTCCGATCCGGCGGAGATTTATGCCGGGAGGTTGATGCAGGAGAAGGTCCTGAAAAAATCCGATATTTCCGGTATAGAGGAAAAGTTCAGTGGTTTTCTGGAAAAAGAACTGGAAGCATCTCAAAAAACGGATGTGGTTCATATCCGACCTTTCCTTAAGGAATTGTGGTCAGGGTACCGGCACCCGGAAAATGATGATTTTCTGAATTCACCCGGCACCAGAATTGATAAAGATGTGCTGACCGATTTGGCAGCCAAAGTCAATCTTTTGCCCTCCGATAAAAAATTCTTCCGGAAGCTGGAAAAACTGGTGGCCGATCGTCAGAAAATGGTCAATGAAAACCGGCTCGACTGGGCCATGGGGGAATTGCTTGCGTATGCATCCCTCCTTCATGAAGGCTATCCGGTCCGGATCAGCGGACAGGATTCGGTGCGGGGGACGTTTGCCCACCGGCATGCCGGCTTTACCCTGGAAGACAAGGATGAGGTCTATTTTCCCCTGCAACACCTGGAGGCAAATCAGGCATCTTTCAACATCTACAATTCAACCCTTAGTGAGTACGGGGTTATGGGGTTTGAATATGGATTTGCCCTGGGGGTGCCCGGCGGACTGACCATTTGGGAGGCGCAGTTTGGAGACTTTGTGAATGCAGGTCAGGTGGTGGTCGATCAGTTTATTACATCGGCCGAAGAAAAGTGGGGGGTAATGAACGGGCTGGTTCTGCTGTTGCCCCATGGTTTTGAAGGACAGGGTCCCGAACATTCGAGTGCCCGAATGGAACGTTTTCTCAATCAGGCTGCCGGCAACAATATTCAGTTGCTGAACTGCTCCACCCCGGCAAATTTCTTTCATGCTCTCCGCCGTCAGGTCAGGAGTGAATTCCGGTTGCCAATGGTGGTTTTTACACCCAAAAGCCTGTTGCGGCACCCCGAATGTACCTCTACAATTGATGATCTTGCGGAAGGAAAATTCAAAGAGGTGATCGATGATGAGGAAACCGATCCGGAAAATGTAAAACGGGTGGTGCTTTGTACCGGTAAGATCTATTATGA
>JBNJDH010000511.1:0-2600 GCA_051744695.1 Bacteroidota bacterium
TAGTGTCTGTCCATAAAGTCCCGTTTACTGCGTTACGCCATTGACGGAAATTGCTCATTTACTCGAGTAAACTCCGCATTTCCGCCAATGGCAAGCCTTGTAAACGGAACCTTCTGAACAGACACATGACTATAAACACACTTTGTCCAATTTATAGACGGGTACTAATTATAAAGATCTTGAATAGAAATTATCATTACACTGAAATACCCAAGTCAAGGATAGCCACATTTGATGTTTATTCAATAGGCCTAATGAAACATCATGTAACCGCCTTGTTAGAGTTTGATGTTACAGAAAGTCGTCGAAAATTAAACGCATTAAGGAAAAAAGGGGTCAATATCTCATTTAATGCTTTTCTGATTAAAGCGATCAGTCGGACTTTGGGGAAATATTCTGCCGCCTCTTCCTTTCACTATAAGAAGAAGAAATTGATCACTTTTGATGATCATAAAATTTCATTCCTGGTTGAAAAACAACTGGGAGATCAGAAGGTTCCTTTGCCTATGGTCCTGGAGCAGGTGAATTTAAAGAGTTCGCCGGATATAACGCAAGAGATTGAAAATGTAAAGAACCAGATTGCAACCAAGGGTGATATTGTATTGGATGAGAGATCAAAATCATATGAAAGATTGTATTATCATCTTCCCGGCTTTTTAAGAAAGATGGTCTGGAAGTTTATACTCAATCATCCCCGGTTGGCATATAAGAAAATGGGAAATGTGGCCGTTACTTCCCTGGGCATGATGGGAAAGATCAATGGATGGTTTATTCATAAATCCATCCATCCCCTTTCCTTTGGCATTGGTTCCATACTGCAAAAACCAACCGTTGTGAATAACGAAATAAAAATACGTGAGATCTTAAATGTGACGGTGTTAATTGATCATGATGTGATAGATGGTGCGCCCATGGTACGGTTTTTAAAGGAATTGACAAAAAATATTGAAGAGGGCGCCGAGCTTAACTGATAAAGTATTGGGAATGACCTTTTTATTTGCGATCTTCAAATTTTTGCAGCGGGTCATACAATAAATTAACAATAACTCGTTTTATTTTTTGATAACCGGGGGGGTGGCCGACAGGCAACTCCCATGTGGTCTCAGACAAGCAAATTTTATTGGTATGAACAAATTCATCCTTTCCATCGCCTCCCTTTTCATCATGGTTGGCTGCTCCCAATCTCCCAATGGAGAACTGGTTTTTGTTGATGCCGGGGAAAATGAAGGGTTTCATTTCCCCTACTTCTTGTTTATTCCCGATGATGTGGGGCAAAATGAAAAGGTGCATCTCATTGTTCATCCCAACAATTCCGGTTTTGCTGATGATGACCTGCAAAAACATATTGATAAAGCTCAAAGAACGGCAACCAAAGATTTTTATTTGGGTAATTATGTCGCCATGGAGTTAAATTATCCCCTTCTTGTTCCTGTTTTTCCCCGGTCACGGACAAATTGGAAAATATATACACATTCTCTGGACAGGGATGTGATGATTCAAAAAGACGATTCTCTGGAACGAATAGACCTTCAGCTTATTGAAATGTTTCAGGATGCTCGTCACCGACTGGAAAGAAGAAATATAGAATCGGAGGACCGGTTTCTTTTAACCGGCTTTTCGGCATCTGCCACATTTGCCAACCGGTTTGCCGTGATTCATCCCGAATTGGTTTCTGCCGTTGCCGCGGGCGGACTGAATGGGTTATTAATGTTGCCTCTCGATAGTTTGAAAGGGGAGGCTTTAAATTATCCGGTTGGGACAAATGACTTGAACAAATTGACCGCACGGGAGTTCGACAGAGACAGGTTTTTGAAAATACCTCAGTTTTATTTTATGGGGGAAATGGACGATAATGATGCCATTCCGTTTGAAGATGCTTTTGAAGATGATGAAAGGCATCAGATTTACCGGCTGCTGGGCCGGCAAATGCAACCCGAACGGTGGGACAATTGTGCCGGGATCTATAAGACTCAACCTGTCAATGCAGTGATTAAGACCTATGAATCCATTGGTCATGAAGCACCGGAGATTGTTAAAGAGGAAATTGTTGAGTTTTTCCGAACCAGGCTTAATATCCCATAGTCAGGGCTTCACTCAAAGTGAAACCCTGACTAAACCTAAAATAAAAGGTGATTATTTTTATGAGATTGCAGACTTTGAATTTTTTCAACAAAATTGGAGAATGCAGGTAGCTTTTTTGCAATAGTTCTTCTAATTAGTGCCCGTCTATAAATTGGACAAAGCATGTTAGTAATCATGTGTCTGTTCAGAAAGTGCCAATTGCAAAGCCTGCCCCGATATCATCGGGGGCTTGCGAAGCCGCCAAAAACGCAGGTTACTCACGTAAATGAGTATTTTGGCGGATTCGTGTAACGAAGCAAGTGGTACTTTATGGACAGACACTAATTAGTTCCAGTAGCAAGTAAGTTATCAATGCGATGTAAATTTGGGATTTAACTGCATTTTCACTTGTTCCTACAAAAGTTTTTATCTGCAGGTTATGTTTTAAAGCTTTAAAAAAGAGCTCAATATCCCATCGTTTTTTGTAAAGCTCAGCTATGGTCAAAGCATCCCAATCCAATTGGTTGGTAATGATCTCG
>JBNJDH010000512.1:0-2597 GCA_051744695.1 Bacteroidota bacterium
CGGCCACAAAATCAAGATGGAGCGATGATTGATCCTCGGGAGCGAGGCTTCGCTGCTTTCTCCCCGAGACACAGAGATCTTTGATTGAGGAGAAGATGCCATGCGAAACGCTATTTTGCTCTCCACTGTATTTCTTTCCAACGCTGGAGTGAGACTATTGTCCAGAGCTCAAGCGCTCTCGGCGCTTTTGATGACAACCTGAACGCCTGAGTGGGACCCCGCCTGGATACACGGTCAGCCTCGACCGTGCCGGACGGCCTGAATAACGGCGGCGGACCGCGGTCCCCAGCGTTGACGTGCTGATGTCAGGCGTTCAGGTTCTCATCAGGAGCGAAGCGACAGGCGGACAAAAAGTGAGGAAGAGGATGGTGTGATTTTTTGTTGCTGTTTCTTCCTTCCCTGGTCTTGACAAACTGTCGCGACGACGTATAATTGAATAGTACGAGCCATGTAATTAGCAGGAGCGAATGATTGTCTAATAGAGGAGTTAATAGGTATGGATATTTTAAAAGCTACGTTTTTATTGGTGTTTTGTATTTCAATTTTTTCCGGATGTTCTAACGCCGATAAGTTAAGGTCAAATAGCCCTGAAGAGATTATTAAAAAATCTGAACAGGCGGAGGGAAATCTTGCTGTTGTAGAAAATGGCGAATGCAATATGCCAATTTTTGTTTTTAAGAACGCTCCTTTATACACAAGAAAGTCTGCGGATGAATTGGCGGAATATATTCAGAAAATAACTGGGGTGAAGCCTGAGGTTTTTGAAGGTGAACCTGAAGAAACGCCGGCAAATGCCATCTGGGTTGGTGTTCAGCCAAAAGTAAAAGAACTTTTCCCGGATATTGATTTAGATTTCAAATATCCCGAAGAGATCGTTGTTGCTGTAAATGACAATCATATTTTGCTCGCCGGCAGAGACCGCTGGAAGGAAGAGAGCCTTGTCGTTGAAGGAAAAAGAGGTAAAAAATTTGAAGGTATTCAGCTTGAGTACGGGACAGCAAATGCGGTTTATACCTTTATACAGGATTTTTTGGATGTCAGGTGGCTTTGGCCTGGTGACTTGGGTGAGGACGTTGTGAAAAAGGAAACACTCGCTTTTGCGCCCTTCGAATATCGTTATCATCCCCAGTTACGGTCCCGCAACGGTATTTTGCATTATTCAGGAATAATTAGCTACGGACATGGCAGGTCGCATGACTGGACCCGTAGGCAAAGACTTTCTCTGGATTCTTTACGGGTATCGGCAGGTCATGCTTTTAACAAATGGTGGAACCGTTTTCATAAAACAAAGCCTGAATATCTTGCGTTGCAGCCTGATGGAACAAGGAGCGGTTTTCCGGGAGGGAAAAATGCAAAAATATGCCAGTCTAATCCTGAAGTCTGGCAGGAATGGCTCACAGATGTTGAAAAAAAGCTGGAAAAAAATCCTAATCAACGGGTTTTTAATGCATCCCCGAATGATGGTTGGAATGCCGGTCATTGCATATGCGAAAACTGCCGTAAATGGGATCATGGTGAAGGTGAGCCGAGATTGTTTTCGTGGGAGGGGCTGGGACAAAAATATGTCGCTCTTTCAGACAGGCATGTAACGTTTGCCAATCATTGCGCACGGCTTCTTAAGAATAAATATCCGGACAAGGATTACTATGTGGTGATGCTTTCTTACGGGCATTCCAGACCGATTCCAATCGAAGCAGTTCCTGATGAAAATGTAATAATCAACAGTGCAGCACTTTTCAGTTTCGGCAGACCTGATGACATTGTTGACCGCGCATCAAGCTGGGGTACAACACATAGAGAACAGTTTGCCGGATGGGGTAATGTTGCCAAAAATGTTATATGGCGACCGAATACACCAGGCTATCTCAACATTGGATATCCGTACTTTTCTATCGATCAAACAATTAAGGATCTTAAGCTTGTAGGGGAAAAGAACGCTATCGGAATAACCATCGATGGAATGTTGGAACATTGGGGAACCCAGGGACCTCTTTATTATTTTATGGGGCAATTAGCATGGGATCCTTCAAAAGATGCTGAGAAACTTGTAAATGATTATTTCAACAGAGGTTTTGCTGAAGGGGCTGACGATATAAAGAAATACTGGGACTATATGGCGGAATACCGAGATAAACTTAATAATTCGAAGAAAAACCATTGGGAAATTTATGATAAAGGATTTTTTAATAAAGCAAATTCAATTCTTGATGACGCTCATAAAAGGCTAACTGGCAAACCTGAGCTATACCAAAAGCGGGTGAACTTTTTACGAGTAGGACTTAAATATTTTGAGCTGATAATTGATAATAAAAAATATATGCATAAATATCTTAAAAGTGAAAAAACGGATCAAGAGGCTGAAAATAGAGTAAGAGAAAACTGGAAAAAAATTGAGAAAATAGCGACATCTGATGAATATCCATTTTCAATAAACTGGAGCCCGTCAAGACCTGGGAACTCGAGAATGAGAAATCTGCATCCGGATTATACAAGATAAAGGAAATTGTAAAGAAATATTGTAACTGCTCAAGTCTTGGTGGTGAGAGACCCCTGCCACCTTGTGTGGCAGGTGAATCGAGTTCAGCGGCTATAAAACA
>JBNJDH010000513.1:0-2595 GCA_051744695.1 Bacteroidota bacterium
GAGCGCAGTTCTCCCGGCTTGTCAAAAACAGCAGCGATCGTTTAATTTCCACCATCGATGATATGATTGCCATTTCCATGATCGAGACAGGTCAATGCGAGAAAAACTTGAATGAAGTGGATATTGAACGTTTACTACAGGGCCTGTATGGATTTTTTCAACCCCGTGCCGAGGCAAAAGGTTTGTCCTTTCAACTTGTCGAGAACCCCGACAGAACAGTGAAATCATTTCTCAGTGATAAAGGAAAGCTGGAATCGATTTTGAGTCATTTTATTAAGAATGCGATTAAATTCACTGAAGAAGGGGGTGTGAAATTTGGCGTGAAAGAATCAGAAAACCAGCTCATCTTTTTTGTGTCCGATTCCGGCATTGGTGTCCCCCGGGAAAAACAAGAACACATTTTTGGAAGATTTTCACAGGTTAATGTGGGGCATCAACGCCAATACGATGGTTCCGGCCTCGGGCTTTCCATTGCAGAGGGATATTGTGATTTGCTGGGAGGCAAGATGTGGGTAAATTCCACGATCGGAGAGGGAAGTACATTTTTTCTTTCTCTGGATTATGATGCATCAACTGCAGAGGTTGTTCCCAGGCAAGAAAACAACTCATTGACAGAAAAGAGTGTGGGAGATCTTATTCTTGTGGCTGAGGATGATGAGGTGAGTTATATTTATCTGGAGGAAGTCCTGACCAGTAATGGGTTCGGGGTCCTGCATGCTTCCAATGGCGAGGAGGCTGTCCGTTTGGTCAGGGAAACCCCGGATATCGGCCTTGTATTAATGGATATACGAATGCCTGTGCTTGACGGATATGAAGCCACAAGGCAGATCCGGCAAATCAATAAAAACGTGCCTGTTATTGCACAAACAGCTTATGCCAACCCGGAGGAAGCTGAGAAGATGAAACAGGCAGGATGTGATGATTATCTTACCAAACCGATTAATTCGGAGGAACTGGTGAAGTGCGTGGTTGAAAAAATTGGAAAGTAGTGCCTGCTGACATTTCTGAAATATCACTACTATACATTTCATTTGCCATCTAAAATCACTATTGTTCGGAAAATTTATTTAAACAGTTTCTTGCGCCCTTTCAGGGCTTGGGTGGGAGATGCTTTGATCTTCTTATCATAGGGCTGCGCCCCATGCTATTCTCTTGCGCCCCTTTGGGGCTGGGAGGTAGAGGATCCATTCGTTCGCTCGGCTATATCGCTTGCTTGCAAGAATTGGTGGATTGGTTCCTGATTGCTGTTTTTCTGCCTTCTCTGCCGAAATTTCTGGCGGAGTTAGTAGATAAATGAAGGAGGGATACTTCGTCAGACTCTTATCGTGCAAGTCGGGGTGAAATGGGTAGAATGAAAAAATTTTAAATAGAGCCCCAAGGGGGCGAAAGCAAATAGCACAGGGCACCGCCCTGTGTCCGAAACCGGGTGAATAATGTCAAGCCCTGAAGGGGCGCAAGATGAAGTGGAAATGGGATTTATTCAAAAAGAGCCTTTTTCACTAGTTCTTTAATATGAGACTTGATAAAATCGTCATTCTGCATTCTGAGAGACTACCCCAAAAAATTGGGGCATAATATATATAACTGAACTGGCATGGCCCTGAAAGGGGCAGTCATTAACAACCTGAATTTTTGCATATTACAAAAATCTGTCATTGGTAATGAAGTACAGCAATCTCTATTTGTTTTACCGGACACCAGTGATCTAAAATCTAACGATTTATTCAAATGAAGGTGGTCTATCCGAATTAATAATATCCTTAACTTTGTACTTTCGGCCCCTTGTAAAAACAATCCAATGATTGACGAAAATAAAACCACGGAAGATCTTCGTTTAGAGCTTTCAAGCTTACAAAAAAAATATGATCAGTTGAAACAACGCTATGACGATCTTATCCTTGAAAGCGAGACCACAAAGGAGGATGTTCGTAGAAGTGAAATGAGGTATCACAAGCTGGCAGAGCAAATTGATGCCATTGTATGGCGTTTTGATCTGAAAAATGACAAATGGGTATATGTTTCCCCTCAAACAGAACGGATCCTTGGGTATTTGCCGGAGGAGTGGTCAGGTTTTCAATTTTGGGTTGACATTATGCATCCGGATGATCAGGCGTGGGCGCCATCTTTTTGTCTTACGAAAACGAAACAAGGCACATGGCATGAATTTGAATATCGCCTGCGGCATAAAAACGGGAAGGACGTCTGGATATATGACAAAGTAAGTGTTGAACCTGTTGACGGGGAACCTGCCTATTTATACGGGGTGATGTTTGACATCACACAGCGTAAGCACGATGAAAAAGCCCATCAGGATTATGCATTGAAGAAACTGAAAACCGCCATTGAGAATACCGAGGCTTCGGTTGTGATCACCGACAACGATGGGTCCATCGAGTATGCCAACCCCTTCTTCACGCGGATTACCGGGTACACACCCGATGAATATTTGGGACAAACACCAAGGATCCTGAAATCTGGCTGTCATCCTCCCGAATTTTATGAAGAACTCTGGCATACCATTACATCCGGAAAAACCTGGAGGGGTGAAATGTGTAACAAAGCAAAGAATGGCGGGTACTTCTGGGAATTTGCCAC
>JBNJDH010000514.1:0-2593 GCA_051744695.1 Bacteroidota bacterium
GGCCCCTGCAAAATGTCTCCGTCACCTTTGAAACTACCAAAACCCGTCCCCTCACCTTCAAACACAGAATTCCAGTGCTGACGTATGCAACCAACAACTACAACATGGGCCATTACCTCAGGGACAACAGCCATGATTATTACCTGGAACTGACAGTCCGTCCGTTCAGCCGTTTCAACATGAAAGCAAGCTATCTCTATGCAGTACACGGAAATGAATATCCGTATGCAAAAGGCGAAACGCCCATTGATGAACATCCATTCATAGAAGACAAAACCTGGGATAACAAAACCATTTCCCTGGAAGCAAGCTACGAACTTTCAGCAAATTCCTATATCTTCACAAGTTATAGTTACAGGAACATTGAAGGATACAACGCAGACGGCACTCCTGCAGGTTATTACCTGTCAAGCTACACACCCGAAATGTTCCACGGGGAAACATCCACATGGCAGTTTGGATTTAATTTAGGTTTTTAGCTGTCATCCGTTAAAGGCACAAGCAGTTGCTCCAGTAAGTGGGCGGCGGAATTTGTAATTCCGCCGAGCAATTAAATCCGTGTTTATCCGCTAAATCCGTGTCATCCGCGTTCCATTCGTTTTTTACATGATTGTAGATTATGAAGAATTTATTTCAACAAAAATACTGGTCTCTCGTATAAAAATTAATACCTTCACGAATATTTTACAAAATAAAGCAAAAGAACAGAGTAAGGCCGAATGAAAAAACGTACGAAAATATCAATCTTGGGAATAGATGTTCTTCTTGTAATTGGTGCATTCTGTCTTTCCGTTTTATTTAAACCCACAAGCAATCCGGAACATTATTTTATAAAGTATTCCCTTGCATTTTTGGCTTTTATCATACTCTGGTTCACCTTATCCTTGTTTTCAAATAAATTTGATATAAAACGATTCGACTCCTTAAACCAACTTTACTGGAACATTATAAAAACCAACGTGGTGGTTCTTGCCCTGGCTTCTTTAGCTATGTACACTTTCCGGGATTTGCAATATTCCCGGTTTATTGTTTTTGGCACCATTGCCATTGCCTCGTTCTTTGAATTGATCTTCGGTTATTTTCATTTCTATGTAAAACATGCCAAAACTGCTGACTTAAAAAATTATACCAGAACGCGCTACCAAAACATTATTCGTCCATTTCAGCCGAACAACGGTGCCACAGAAACCACACTCGACGAAATAAGCATAAAATCAGGGAAAAAAATCGACGAAGTTCTGATTGAGGAAGCCGGAGAAAACGCCTACCAATTTATAGACCAGCATATCGATATTGACCAGGGAGATTACATTATGTTCTCCACTACAACCATCTTCAACATAAAAAGGCTACCGGTACAATACTACAGCAACATCATCAACTTAAAACGGATTAATGACATTCGGTTTGTAAATAAATTTTTCGAAGCTGTAAATGAAAAAATCCCAAAAGGAGGCATGTTAATCGGGTGTGTAGAGACAAAAAATCAGCGAAAAGCCCGTATTTTGAAAAAATTTCCTCCCATTCTCAACTACATATACTATACGCTGGATTTTATCGTAAAGCGTATATTCCCGAAATTCGCCCTGACAAAGCGCATCTATTTTATCGTTACTCGTGGTGAAAACCGGGTTATATCAAAAGCCGAAACAATTGGGAGATTGTATTCATGCGGATTCAAACTCAAAGAAGGAAAAAACATCAACGGACATTTCTACTTTGCTGCTGAGAAGATAAAAGCCCCGGCATACGATGAAAATCCGACTTACGGCCCTTTTGTTAAATTGCCGAGGGTGGGAAAGCATGGACAAATCGTTTACGTTTATAAATTTCGCACCATGCATCCGTTTTCCGAATACATACAGGATTTTATATACGAAAAATACAACCTGAAAGAAGGAGGAAAATTCAAAAACGATTTTCGAATTACCACACTCGGAAAAATATTCCGCAAATTCTGGATTGACGAATTGCCTATGCTGATCAACCTGGCAAAGGGAGACATGAAATTAGTCGGTGTAAGGCCATTAAGCAGGCATTATTTCAGCTTATACTACGATGAAATTCAAGAGCGCCGAAAAAAATACAAACCCGGGCTAATCCCGCCCTATTACGCCGACCTGCCCGAAACGCTTGATGAGATACAGATCTCCGAACTAAAATACATGGATGCTTACGACAGGCATCCACTGCTAACCGACTGGAAATATTTCTGGAAAGCCTTCTGGAACATTATTTTCAGAAAAAAACGCAGCGCTTAAGTACTATCCCGTAAATATCGAAGAATTTACCAGAGATGTTCCACGGGGAACATTAACGACTTTGCGAATGGACGGCGAATAGGAGTTGCGAGTTATGCGACACAAAGAGTGTTTCAGGTTTCACGTTTCACGTTTCAGGTTGGATGACGATAAGAGTAATGGTAAAAACAGCTCAACTACTAAACAATAAGACAATTCAACAATAAAACAATAGAACAATAAAAAAATACATTAATAAAAATTTCCACCAACGTTCATTTTTTGTCCACGAAAATAATTGACTGTCATCAAGATTATCCATAACTTGTTTAGGTGATTTTATTCGGCTAATA
>JBNJDH010000515.1:0-2572 GCA_051744695.1 Bacteroidota bacterium
TTCGGGCATTTTCTCCTTATACTTTTTTACACCATGATATGAAAATATGGCTTCCAACAGAAGAACAAAAGAAAGAAGCCATTAACAATTTGCCCTATGTGAAAAATGAAAGTTTTGTCCATGTCAGACACGATAATCGAAGTGCTACAACCTACTCATTTATTAGAAAACCAAATTATTATGCCATCTTCAATTGTGGTAAAATTATCACCGAACAACAACGTTATGGCCTTGGGTTGGTATGGAATCCGGAAATTGGAACATTTTTTCAATCTCAGTCCCGGACGAATGAAGCAGCTTATGGCACCAAAGCTAACGGGAATGAACTGGTTTATGAAGCAGAAGATATACTTCCTCAGTTTAAAGTAAACAATCAAATTTGGAAACCCGTTGAAGGGAACAATGATCCGACTGATGGTGAGTTTGTTGTCACTTATAACCTGAGAGATAAAGGGGATAAAACAATTTGGTTTAAAGAAAATAAAATAGTTGTTGAAGTTGAGCATGGTGGAAATTTTACTGAGATTCTTCCTTTACTGATATCAGAGAATGATGTTCTAACTGCCAATGATAATCAGATTACTCTGCAAAATGAGCATGTAAAATTGGCCATAAATTTCACGAATAGTTCTAATCAAAAACATTCAGCTTATAAATCCGATTTAATTGAAAAGAAAGTTCAGGTTTTTGAAATTTCTGCATCCGATAAACTGGTATATGAACTTGTTTTTTCTGAAAATTAAAAATTATCCACATGAAGACAAATCGACGCAGATTTATTTCAAACACAATAGCCGGAGGACTGGCAGCTGCTGCTATGCCATTAGCATCAAGCGGTTCAGGATCGAGAAAGTCAGTCGCTAAACCAGATGTAGAAGCCAGATATGCCAGGCTGGGTGAAATTCTAAATCAACCCGTATTGAAAAAGGAATTGTTCACCTCTTCTGTCATCATTGAATCCCTTGAGCTTTTAAAAAATGATGACGGTTATCTTTGCCGTGTAAGATCCAAAGATGGTGCTGAAGGAATTTCAGTCGCCCACGGCAGCATGTCAAATTTTTACCCGATTTTTCTTAAGCGATTGCAACCTTTTTTTATTGGAAAGGATGCAAGAGAACTGGATCTAATTCTTGAAAGAATCCTGTTTTTCCGTTTAAATTTCAGGTTAAACGGAATTGCCCTGGGCATCCCGCTGGCTACCATTGAATTTGCAATCCTGGATATGTTGGGACATATTTCCAACAAATCGATGGGTGAATTAGTCGGAGACATACACAACAAGGAAGTTGGATTTTATGTGGCCACTGAATTTCGTGAATTACCCCTGGAAGAACATTTTGCGCGAATAAAGGATGCAGTTGCCCAGTACGATGTGAATGCCCTGAAAATTAAAGTTGGATATATGTATTATAAAACGAAGGACATCCACTATGCCGGACTACCGGGAAAATCGGAAAAACTTGTGCCCATGGTCCGGGAACATTATGGCGATGACATGTACCTTTACGCCGATTCAAACGGCTATTACGATGTTGAAGGTGCCATAGAAATCGGAAAGATCCTTGAAGAGAACAGATACAGCTATTTTGAAGAGCCGGTTATGTTTGATCACTTTTATGAGATAAAAAAGGTCTCCGACGCACTTACCATACCCATAGCGAATGGCGAACAGGACCATAGTTTTACCAATTTTCGCTGGCTTCTGGCAAATGACGGAATCGATGTTGTTCAGCCCGACAACTACTATTTTGGAGGGATGATCCGTTCTGTGAAAGTAGCCCGTATGGCCGAAGCATTTGGTAAAACTTTTATACCTCACATGTCAGGGGGTGGATTAGGATATATTTATAACAGTCATATTGTTTCTGTTTGTTCTAACGCAGGGCTTCATCATGAGTTTAAGGGCTTTAGGACGCATGTTCCATTTGAATGCCCGACATCACCGCTGGAAATCGTCGACGGAAAAATTAAAGTCCCATCCGGTCCGGGCTCAGGAGTTATTATTGACCCTGATTTTATTAAAACCCATCAGGTTGTTAAATTGTAATCGTTAAGAAAACGATCAGAGGGCATCATCATGAGTAATTACAATCGCAGAAAATTTATTAAATCCGGCACAGGATTAGCTGCTACCCTGACCCTTGGTGGCTCTTTCCTGCCATTCTTTTCAAAGAGTTCTGGGAAAATACACGAGGAAAGGATGATTGGAATCCAAATTGGTGCCCCTTCATTTGTTGATGAAGGAATAGAGGGTTGTCTCGATTCCATAAGGAAACAGGCAAATGTAAATACCCTTTTTGCCATGGTATATTCCTATAAAGAGGGGTTATCAGGCCGTTCCTGGCCACCACCTGATCATGGCAGGCAAGTTGAGAGTCCTAAATTTCATGGTGGATATTACGCCAAAATACATTCAGAATTTTACGAAGATACGCTTTTCAAAGATAATCCACAGATATTAAGAGCTCCGGATGAAGGTGATTTTGACTTGCTGGGTTCGGTTATACCTGCCGCTAAAAAAAGAGGAATTAAAACAATTGCCTGGCTTGCAGATCAGATTCACAATGATATC
>JBNJDH010000516.1:0-2570 GCA_051744695.1 Bacteroidota bacterium
TACAGCTTTTGTTTGACCTCATAGAGGACTACTATTTACTGACTTTCGTCTTTCCTGCCTCCAAACAATTTAATTACCATACTCTAAGGTCGAGATTCCGGCTCTGCACTTCGTTTCGGCCGGAATGTTCCAAGGGCTATGGTATTCCCCGAACACAATCTAATGACCACTTAATGACCATCAATGATGATCTTCCTCAAACTCCCGTCAAACTCTTTGTCAAACTCCTGTCAAACTTTCTTCTTGCCCTCCGCTCTTAGCTTTCTTCTCCCCTCTCCGGGCAACTCACCACTCTCTACTCACCACTCTCTTCTTCTTCCCTTGCCAACTCATTTTTCACCGTTTAATCAAATATTCTTCACAGAAAAGGGAAGTCTTATAGCCCTTCACACCGGGTTTTACAGAGAAGATACCCCCGTTATAGGGATAATTTTGCAGTTGATTCTCTGATAAATCCAATGAAGAGGATGTAATAAAAAGGGTATCATACTGACTTCCGCCGAAACAACAGGATGTGACATGGAGTGCCGGTATATCGATCCAGTCGATCATCTGACCGGTATGGGGGTTCCACCGGGAAACTCCGGCTCCGCCCCAAATGGCAATCCAGAGCATGCCATCCTGGTCAATGGTCATTCCATCAGGAATACCAAGTGTAGAAGAAATTTCAATAATTATTTTTCGATTGCTGATGCGCCCGCTTTGATCATCGTAATCAAAAGCCATGACCGCTCCCAGCGAGGTATCTATAAAATAAAAGATTTTTCTGTCGGGTGACCAGGCCATTCCATTGGGGATGGTTAAGTTTTCCATTTCTTTTGAAAGGCCATCTTCTTTGCCCAGGCAATATAACGAACCGGCGGATGTTTCAGCCTGAAATTCCATGGAGCCAAACCATAACCGGCCCGCGGGGTCGCACTTTCCATCATTGAACCTGTTGTTTTCCAGTTCCTGTTCAATGGTCGATACATACTTTACAAGATTGCCATCATGGTTCATGAGCATGATTCCATCATGAACTGCTGAAATAAGGTGGCCCCTGTCTGTGGGTATCGCAAAGGAGATGTTTTTACCTGTGTTCACTTCCTTATTGCCGCCTCTTAAAGGATCCAGCCGGTTGAAAGTTCCTTTTTCAATATCCACCCACAGCAGTTCATCGTGAAGGTGGTCCCATACCGGGGCTTCGCCAAGGATGGCCTTTGCATGATATATCAACTCTGCCTTCATTCTGTTTCATCTATCATTAGTGCGGATCTTCCACCATCAATTAAATAGGTTGTTCCAGTTATAAAACGGGCGTAACCGGTGGCAAGGAATACACAAAACGCACCCAATTCATCCACGTCTCCCAATCTTTTAACCGGATGAAGTTCCACTGTTTTAAGATAGGCTGATTCAGGGTCGTCAAAATGCTCAAACCATTTCTTTCCACCTTCGGTTTGTATAAAACCCGGGGCCAAGCCAATGGTACGGATTTCAGGACCCCATTCAACGGCCAGAGCATTCACCAGACCAACCAATCCGGCTTTTGTCACATTATAGGGAAAAGAACCCGGAATGGTGCTATAAGCGTGATTGGAGGTCATAATGACAATAAGTGCATTGTCACTTTTTTTTAGATAGGGTTGGGCTTGTTTGGCAAGGAACCAGTGTGAACGAAGATTCAACTCCGTGTTGAAATCGAATTCTTCGGTTGTGCATTCCATGGCGCCTTTGAAAACATTTAACCCGGCATTGGAAATGACAATGTCCATTTTGCCGAATTTTTCTATGGTTGACTGAACAAGGTGCTTGATATCTTCTTCTTTCCGCACATCGGCGCTCACATATAGTGCTTCTTTCCCTTCCCTTTGAACTGAATTTATGAATGTTTCAGCACCGGCACTTTTAGATTCCGATTTTCCGCAACCACTCACATGGCTTCCTGCCTTAGCCATCATACTGGCAATTCCGGCGCCTATTCCACTGGTTACACCTGTAACCACGGCCACTTTGTCATTTAAATCCAATGATATCATAAAACATCATTTTATACATAAAATCCTTCCTTGAATTCCCTGATGCCCGGGTGTTTCTCCATTTCACTTTCAACCAGATCCACCCCCAGTCCTGGTCTTTCAGAAAGGATCAGTTTTCCATTCCTTACGTCAATGGGATGGTCGATCACTTGATCTCTCCATGTCACGTCGTTATACATAAATTCCTGTCTGAAAAAATTGGGAATGGAAGCACACAATTGTCCGCTTGCAAGGGTAGAAAGCGGTCCGTTGGGATTATGCGGGGCAATCATTACCTGGTAGGCTTCAGCCATGGTGGCCATTCTTTTCATCTCCGAGGGTCCTCCGCACCGGGTAATGTCGGGCATTAAAACATCAGAGATCCCTTTTTCCAGTAATGGTCTGATGCCATAACGGGTATAATGTCTTTCACCCACACAAATTGAAATGTCGGGTGTGAGTCGATCGCGAAATGCTTTCAGCATATCCGGGTTTTCGGGGCCTAAAGGTTCTTCATACCAGGTTATGTCGAGTTCTTTGAGTCTTTCTGCCATCGAAAGGGCTGTCTTAAAA
>JBNJDH010000517.1:0-2558 GCA_051744695.1 Bacteroidota bacterium
TGGGTACTTTTATCTAACTAAATTTGTAAACAATTGAAAATATTGCATTTACATTTTTCGTTGGCTTTCAAGATATGCCGCAAAAAAATCAAATTTTCTTGTAGCCTTTAGCTTCTAACTTCCAGCTTCTAACTTCCAGCCTCGAGCTTCCCCGCGGCTGAGCTACTTTTATCTAACAACAATCCTAAGTTATTTAAAATATGATGTTTAACTACTTTTGTTGGTTCTTTGGTTTTGTCGCAAAAGAAAGCAACCTTTCCCCTCCAGCTTTGAGCTTCGAGCTTTCAGCTACTACTGCTTTCTGACTCCGCGACTGAGTTATTAATCTCTGACGTCTAAAACGGATTATGCCGATGAAGCCTTCCATACTCCTTCCAGTTGGACCTTTTCTGTTGTTTGTTGGAGAACTTCAGTCGTTTGTCGGTATTGGACTGATGCTCCACAAAGGCCATGATCATGGCCAGGTCCTTGCATTCCCGGGAACAATCTTCATCCTTCATCAGAGCTTTTTCATTGTTTTGTATGAAATGGGTATCATAGGTGCCGTTTACAAAATCAGGGGTATTCATGATGCGTTCCAGGAACTGGATGTTGGTTTTCACTCCCGTGATTTTGTACTCAAAAAGCGCGCGTTTCATGCGGGCCACGGCTTCATCACGGTCCTGGGCCCAGACGATCAGTTTGGAAATGAGGGGGTCGTAATAAACCGTGATCTCATACCCCTCATAAACATACCCGTCGGTCCTGACACCCAGTCCCAGAGGTTCTGTTATATGCAGGACCCGGCCGGCACCCGGCATGAAATTGTGTACGGGGTCTTCCGCGTAAATCCGGCATTCAATGGCGTGTCCCGTTTTCGAGATGTCTTCCTGCTTAAAAGGAAGAGGGTCGCCATTGGCAATGCCAATTTGGGCTTTGACGAGGTCGATGCCCGTGGTTCGTTCAGTGATCGGGTGTTCCACCTGCAGGCGGGTATTCATTTCCAGGAAATAGAAGTTCTTATCGGCATCTACAAGAAACTCGACGGTACCGGCTCCGGTGTAATTGACAGATCTGGCTGCTGCCACTGCTCTGTCGGCCATGGCCTGGCGAATTTCTTCGGAGATGAAAGGCGAAGGTGTTTCCTCGACTACTTTTTGATGCCTGCGTTGAACAGAGCATTCTCTTTCAAAAAGATGAACTACATTTCCGTGCTCATCGGCCAATATCTGAATTTCAATGTGGTGAGGCGATTTCAGGTATTTTTCCAGGTAAAGTGATGGGTCGCCAAAAGCATTTTCTGCTTCTGACCTGGCTCTTTTGATAGCCGGAACCAGTTCGTCGGCTTCATTGATAAGGCGCATGCCTTTGCCACCACCACCTGCCGAAGCTTTAATCATGACCGGATAACCAATGTCTTCGGCCAGTTTCTTATTCTCTTCATCATGAGGGGAGAGTTGATCGCTTCCGGGAACTACCGGGACACCAGCCTCCACCATTAATTTCCGTGCGTGCATTTTGTCGCCCATGGCACTGATGGCGTCGGCCGGAGGTCCGATGAAGATAAGGCCTGCTTCGCGGACCTTTTGGGCAAATTCCGCGTTTTCGGAAAGAAAGCCATAGCCTGGATGAATAGCGTCTGCCCCGGACTTCCGGGCAATTTCAAGAATCTTAGGGATGTTGAGATAACTGTGGCCGGAAGGTCCCGGTCCGATCAGCCATGCTTCATCTGCATATCTCACATGCATGGAGGTCCGGTCGGGTTCGGAATAGATGGCCACACTATGAATGCCGGATTCCCGGCAGGAACGGACAATACGAACGGCAATTTCACCGCGATTGGCCACCAGAATTTTTCGGATCATAAGCAAATAAACTTGTAATTTTCCATTTTTGCCGGTGGGAAAGAGGATGATGCTCGCCCTGTTTTCGGTATTGAAAAATCGAAACAGGGAGGGGGGCTCTTTAAATGCCGCATTCCCGTTAGTTAAGGGAATCTTCATTTTTAGAACAACTGAACGAATCAAGCTGCATGTTCAAAAATTGGGGTTCTTAAAACCTGTATTTCAAAGCTATGTAAATTTTCTTGTGATCAACAAATAAATGAGGTGTTTTTTTACTTCAATTGGATGGCATCTCTTTTTGTTTTTGAAGGCGTGCAATTAAGAATAAGTATAAATAACAGTG
Source organism: Bacteroidota bacterium (assembly GCA_051744695.1). GTDB lineage: Bacteria > Bacteroidota > Bacteroidia > Bacteroidales > Marinilabiliaceae > Marinilabilia. The sequence continues at coordinate 2,167 of JBNJDH010000517.1, forward strand.
TTGTTGGGAGCTGTATTAAACCAAAAGGCTATGAAATCTCTTATATTGGCAAATTCAATAATTGTCTATCAAAAATTGTGAATTATGCTGAACAAGAAAGTAGAAAAGAAACTGGTTGAACAGATTGAAAAAGAGGGTTATTCTTCAAGTCTTTACCTGGCTATGGCCAGCTGGGCCGAATGCAACGGACTTGAGGGGACAGCCAACTGGATGTATGCGCAATCTGATGAAGAACGCATGCACATGCTGAAGATCATTAAATATGTGAACGAGCGTGGCGGAAACGCCATTATCAGCTCCTTCGATAAGCCCCCGGCAGATTTCAAGAATGTAAAAACCATGTTTGAGCAGGTGTTTGAGCATGAGCAAAAAGTAACGGCTTCCATAAATGA
>JBNJDH010000518.1:0-2541 GCA_051744695.1 Bacteroidota bacterium
CAAAAAAGAAGATTTGTGGAAAACAACGGGAAAATAGAAGATATAGGTTCTGCACTTTCGCATTGGCTTGAACACCAACATCCTTTTGTCGCTTACCGGTTGCCCGGAAGCGATGAAGTTGTTTTGTTTGAGGCGGGAAAAGTGGTTCGTTTCGCTATTTCTGATTTTGTGCCTGAGAATTTTGAGGGTTCTTTTGTGGCCGCCCCTTTTGAAGTCAACCAGGAGGCTTTTGCTGTTTTCCCGGAAGATGAATCTTATACCTGCTTATTGCCTGATAAATACGCTTTTGAGATTAAGAAAGGGCAGTTTGTACCCGCCGGGAGCGATGATGCACGAAAGCAATACAGTCGTGTTTTTTTACAGATGAAGGATGCCCTGGATAAAAAGGTGATTGATAAAGTGGTGCTTGCCCGCAAGATGAATGTGGCCGGCATCCACATCGACATTCTTCCCGATGTTTTTCTGCAATTGTGTCATCAATACCCCGATGCTTTTGTCTATTTTCTTGATCATCCCGAATTGGGCCGATGGATGGGGGCCAGCCCGGAAACTTTCCTTGAAAAAGCCCGAAATCAGTGGCAAACCGTTGCCCTTGCTGCCACCCGAAAAGAAGAGATTCATTATGAGGACTGGAACTTGAAAGAGCTCGAAGAGCAAAGCCTGGTATCTGTCTTCATTGATGAGGTGTTGAGAGGGATGGGAATCACCGATTTTGAAAAGAGAGGTCCGGTTCCCTTCAGGGCTGGAAATGTTATTCACCTGCGGACTTCCTACCGTTTTGAAGCCAGCGAAGCTTTTCATACCGGACAATTGCTCTCTGGTCTTCATCCCACCCCTGCCGTGGGAGGTTATCCCAAAGATGAAGCCATGCAGGTAATCAGGCGTGCTGAGGGGTTTGACCGCGGGTTTTACAGTGGCTTTCTGGGACCCGTCAGCAAAGATGTTTTTCGTTTTTTTGTAAACATTCGTTGCATGCAATTGGGTGATGACAATGCTGTTTTGTATATTGGTGGCGGATTAACAAGGGATTCCCGGGAAGAAGCCGAATGGGAGGAGACACGCCTGAAGGCCGGGACACTTTATTCGGTCCTGCAATCTGTGAAACAAAATCATTTCAATGAGTCAGCCCGTTTCCGATAAACCGGTGGTCAGACATGTCGTGGAACTATGCCATGCCCATGGCATCAGGTACGTGATTTTATCACCGGGCTCCAGAAATGCTCCCTTCATTCTTTCTTTTCCGTCAAGCGGAAAATTTACCTGTCTTTCCATTGTGGACGAGCGGTCGGCCGCCTATTTTGCCCTGGGGCTTGCACGAAGTGAAAATGCGCCGGTGGCCGTTGTTTGTACCAGCGGTACGGCAGCCCTGAACTATGCGCCTGCCATGGCCGAAGCTTATTATCAGCAAATCCCGCTGGTTGCCATAACAGCCGACCGGCCTCCCGAGTATATTGATCAGGCCGACGGGCAGACGATTCGGCAGGATAAAATGTTCATAAATCATGCTCGTTACAGTTGTCAGATGCCGGTTGATGTAAATGACGACGGAGATCTTCAATGGGTTGACCGGATGCTTAACGATGCATTTCGCCATGCATTGGGGGTGGTAAGGGGGCCTGTACACATTAATGTCCCTTTGCGGGAGCCTCTTTACGGAAGAGGCGAACAAGAAACCCCGGATGATGTGAAGTTTGTTTCCGTCACACACCCGATGAATGTGGATGAAGAACTTCTTTGGGATTTGACAAATGAAATCAGCGATTACCGGAAAATATTGTTTGTGGTGGGGGCCAGGCGCCCCGGAGAAGAACTGGATCAGCTCGTTTCAGAAATGGCCGAGAAAGGGATTGTGGTGCTTGCCGAAAATCTCTCCAATTTGGATTCTTCCGCGGCAACTGGGAATACCGACCGGGTTTTGGAAGGATTGTCCGATGACGAGTCTTTCCGGCCCGATTTGCTAATCACGCTGGATATTCCCGTGCTTTCGAAGAAGTTAAAACAGCGTTTGCGAAAACTAAACCCCCGTGCACACTGGCATTTTTCCAATCAGAATATTCTTGTGGATACCTATGGATGCCTCACGCGGCAGCTTCCCGGTAATGATGTGCAAATCCTTTCCCGTTTGATGCAAAATGTCAGTTTTTTTCCACCTGATTATGCCCAACTTTGGCAGAAAATCCGACACCAAACTTCTGCTTTGCACTGTGATTTTCTGAAGGAGCAGGGGTGGTGCGACCTGAAAGTTTTTCAGCATTTGTCGGCTCATGTGCCCCCGGGGCATGAGGTGCATCTGGCCAACAGCACGCCGGTTCGGTATGCCCAGCTTTTTGACTGGTTCCCGGGACTGGGGTTTTATGCCAACCGGGGAACCAGTGGCATTGACGGATGCGTGAGTTCGGCCGCCGGAGCGGCTTTTGCAGGGAAAACCCCGGTAACCCTGATCACCGGAGACCTGGCATTTTTATATGATGCCAACGGACTGTGGCATCAATATTTGCCCTCGTCTTTCCGCGTGATCGTGATCAATAACGGGGGAGGGGG
>JBNJDH010000519.1:0-2530 GCA_051744695.1 Bacteroidota bacterium
TCCGGCGACAGGCACCAATCAGTTCCAAAGCGAGAATGAACATATGCAGAAACAAATTTCCAATAAGCCATATACCATGAAGTCGTATCTCCATCACGCTCATCCGGACGGGTTGAGATGTACCACCCCCTAATAACTTCTTTGATAAAGCCATTCGCTTTCAAAAGCTTTTTATGAAGAGCCGTCAAATCATCAGAATGAATAATTACGACATCATTATCTTGCTGTAGCTTTTGCAATGCGGCCAATGCTTGAGCCAGTTTTTCCTGTGGTGTTGCCATGTTTTTTTCTTTGATGGTTGCGTTACATTTAGTATTTGTCAACGCACCAAATTTAGTATTTACAAATGTAGCATTTTTAGTTTATACCGTTGCACTATTTTTAGTCTTTGACAATGCGCCAACTTTAGTGTATAGTCATAAAAAATTATATTCCTGAAAAATAGAGTCAAGTTAGACACAAACAAGAAACAATGAAACCTCTTGCATTGTGACAATAAATCCATTCAATTCAAATCCAATTTTTCATCACTGGTTTCCGGTAAAACAATTAAAGATTGCTTCACTTCGTTCGCAATGAATGGATGCCGTGTAATTTATGGATTTTTCACCCAAAAACTCACCTCAAAATTTTAACATTTAGGTTCGGTTCCCTTTTTGAATAAATATTACCCTTGAAGTGAAATAGAGTTCATTTCGAAGTGAACATAAAAGGCATAATTAACAAAACCCAGATGGACTTCCAGAGGACTTGCCTTTTTGCCAAAATAAAGTGTTGAGGGTTGGGATTTTAGAGCTAAGAGTTCATATCCCCCCATCTCCGCAAAAAAGTCACTCCTTTTTGGGGAGTGACTTTTTTTGTATTCAATCGCCACCTTTTAAGACAGCAAAGACAAAGAATCTTTATTCAATAATAATGCGACCGCAAAACAAAAGATCAAAATCAGCGGAAATAAGCTTCCAGTAATACAGTCCCTCTTCCATATCCTCTAAGGTATAAGAATTGCCACTGGTTTCGTCTTCCAATAATTTTTCTCCTGAGTTATCAAAAACTTCTATAAAAACCTTTTGGTTTTGAGGATTTGACCAGGAAAGCTGCACATTCGGACGTGATGAGTAAATGGTATGTGATTGGTCTACATCTATTTCCCCGGCATTGCGCAAACTGTCATGAGAGCGGGCAACCAACTTTTCAAGATTTTCATCTGGTTCCCATTCTGCTAAAAATTCACTTAATTCAGGAGCATCGGAAGATTGTTCGTCAGCGGGCTTTCCGGAACCAGGAGATGCAACGCTTCCAGGAGGATCTTTTAACGCATCACCTTTCTCCTCATCTTTTGTTTCATCTTCCGCAGCAGCATCTTCAGAGGCACTTTGGGTGGGTTGTTGATTTTGAGAGATCAAATCCCCCCCATCTTTCCGGTCAGTATTTACCAACAGAAACACCAATACCAAAGCCGCCGCCACAGAGGTACCCAAAATTACCAACCGGCGGACCTTACGATATTTTTTTTGTTGATTAAACTTTTGATGAAAGTCTACATCCTCAGCAATGTCAGCAACCAACAAAACTTCATCCGCACACTGGTCACAATTGCTCAAATGTTCCTGAATATGTTGAGGAACTTTATGATATTCATTGTTGTTAAGTGCTTCAGCACATATCGCTACTTCCTCTTCTGTCAGGTGAAGCATTTTTGATGAATTTATTTATTTCCCGGGCCAAATATACCATTAATTTGATTACCGGGCATAACATTGGTGTAAAAAAGGGTTTTACCCCCCCCTATAGCCACCGCCAAAATTACTTGATCTTCAAAGACCGTAACTAAAAAATTGTTTAATTGAAATATTGTAGGTCCGTAAATCCTGTTTATTGATTTACATCCACAGGTAAACAGGTAAATGGAACTTCAGGAAAAACAAATGATGATTTACAAATATATTTTTCATCAACGACCTTAGCCCCAATTACTCAAATTTTACAATAAATACGCAAACTTCCCAAAAAAATTTATATATTGGTCTGGAATAAACCCTGCCCCCCCCCTTCCCGTCCCTTATTTCAGAAAACATTCAATCACATAAAAATTAAATAAATCTATGAAGACAAACATTTTACTCTTTTTTGCCATTTTCATGTTTACGGCATGCGGGCAAACACACAACACCCTGACTGAAGAAGAACAATCGGAAGGCTGGCAACTGATGTTCGATGGCCAAAGCACTGACGGCTGGCACATGTACAACGGCCCGGACACCGTCCAGGGATGGACCATTGAAGACGGAAATCTGGTAGCCCTGGGAAAAGGGGGCGACATTGGAGGCGATATTGTTTCGGATCAAAAGTATGAGAATTTCGAACTCAAATGGGACTGGAAAATTGAATCGCAGGGCAACAGTGGGGTCATGTCTGTTCGGATATGCTGAACCTGGCCGAATTTTCGGGGCTGGCTGATGAATCCGTTCGCCGTTTGCCGAAAATCAGTTACTTTCATGAGAACCAACTGACCTATCCCGTCCAGGTCGCC
>JBNJDH010000520.1:0-2524 GCA_051744695.1 Bacteroidota bacterium
TTTCTATTCTCAAACAATTCAGAGGCCGGCACTGTAAGCTATTCACATATTACCGGCAACAGTTCCGGAAACAAAGGCGGAGGGGCCGGTATCCTGGAAGAGGGCAGTGAAGACGACCATACCGGAGGACAAATCATCAATAATCTCATCATTAACAATGAAGCCACAGGCAATGGTGGTGGCATACATCTGCAAGATGGTGGCTATGTGCTCAATAACACTATTGCAAACAATGTGGCAGATAAAGGCACTGGTGTTTATGGTAACAATGGTGGCACCCTTCTCAATACGGTTATCTGGGGCAACCACAGTGAAAATTTCGGGGCAACTGAACAATTTACCCAATTTGGCGAGATAGACGCAGAAGCCAGTTATTGTGCGATAGAGAACGGCACGACAGGAAGTGGCATCACTGAACTGATCGTTTTGGACGCAGAAAACACAGGAGATGGCACCCATCCCTATTTTTTTCAGCCGGTATCCTTTAACGGAAATCCCGCTGATCAAACCGAGGAAAATGAAATAAAATCGAGTGATCATCGCTTAGAGTTGCCTTCTGCCATGCTTGACGCCGGAGATTCGGATGGCAGTGGACTCTCCCTGAACGATTATGACCTTTATGGCAATCCGAGGGTTACCAAAGGTACCATCGACATCGGAGCTTACGAAGCCCTCTACTACACCGTCACGACAGAAGTCACCAGCGAAAACGGAAGCGGAACCATCGAACCTGACCCTTCAGCCCCGGTTGATCTCCTTGCCGGTTCAAATATAGAGTTTACCCTCAGCCCGGCAGATGACAACGATGTGATCTCTTTCCTTCTCAATGAAGATGAATATAAAGAAGAACTGAACGATGAGAACAACGAATTCACTTACACTTTGTCAGGGATCAATGAAGACATACATGCCGAGGCTGAATTTGGCACTGCCACTTCGGACGTTTCTGTACCACAAACTCAGGTGCGCATCTATCCCAACCCAGCAGACCGGGAATTATACATTGAGGGCATAACCATCAATCATTTGAAAATCCATTCTATGAATGGCAAAACCGTCAAAAATCTCAGGAACATTCAAAGTTCAGGCATTGACATCTCAGATTTGGAAACAGGATTATATTTTATGGAAATTGAAGATGAAAATCAGAAAAAGCACATCATGAAGTTCATCAAAAAATAACCTGAAAACCTTACTTACTATTTTAACCGGGAAAAGCATTTCAGTTTTTCCCGGTTTTTATTTTTATGATTTCCTTTGTATTTGTTATAGCAGAAAGATCAAACCATCACCATTGGGGGCTTTAACTCAATTTATGACTATACAACTCCGTTCACGGAACAGCTATCGATTTCATTCGCCTACCCGTAGCACATGGCACAGGTCTGACACATCTTCAGAAAATTGCTGCTTTGGCATCAGTCTCTACATAAAAACCGGCTTTCAAGGAGCTACAGATTTATCCCCGAATCAACATGGCAGCCAAACTGCATTTCACTTTTGCCATCAACCATTTTGGCATCCAGGAGCTGATGAGACATGCAGGGATCGTGAATGAAGTATTTTCACACGGTATTGGGTTGAAGACGGGGACATGTTTCTTGAAGAAAAAGCCGAATTCGGGAAGGACATCGATGAAAAAGCCGCTGAACGCTATCACTATGAACAGGCCTGCCTTCCGGTCAACCGGAAAACCGACGGAACTCTATTCTACTGTAAAAACCAGGTGAGTGGCGGGAGGAAGTCCGTCAAACCTGCCTGACTCAAATATATTTTACTGAAAAAACAAAGGGCTGACTTCAATAAATTTTCCGAGTCAGCCCTTCGTGATTCTATGATGCGATTTGATCACCTGACAATGATCTCATCGAAGGCAATCCGTGCTTGTTGTCCGGCCATAACATGGTCTGCAAAGAAGTCAGGATTACTCTTTCATCAACCGTTGAAAATGGTTTTCAAGGTGCATGCGCATGGCCTCCCGGAAAGAATCAGCACTTCCTTCTTTCAGAATATCGACCAGTTGCTTGTGCGACATGTATCGTTTTTTCTCAATGGGGCGTTCAATCAATTTGGATTCGTACACATAACTGAAAACCGGCAAAAGCAGATTTTGAAAATTCATCATGGTCTGATTGCCGGTCATGCCATACAACTTACTGTGAAAACGAACCTCGTGATCGATCTCAAACAATACACTTTCACTGGATTCGGGCTCCTGCGAAACGATTTCGTATAATTCTTCAATGTCCTGATCTGTTTTGCGGAGAAAAATGAAATCAGCCATACCGATCTCAAGAACCAGCCGCAATTCAAAGACATCCCGCAAAGTACTTCGATCAAGAACTCCCGGAATCATGGCTTTTTTAAATACCTGAAGCAAGTCGGGACTTTTTATAACCGCCCCCCGGTGTTTAACTGATTCAATTAGCCCAACGGTTTTAAGACGGTTCAGGGATTCTCTGACGACCGTACGGCTGACACCAAGCGCTTCTACCAACTCAATTTCTTTGGGGATTTTATCTCC
>JBNJDH010000521.1:0-2516 GCA_051744695.1 Bacteroidota bacterium
ACTTTCCTGCATTTCCTCAATTTTTTTGTATTCTTTGGTATTTGCCTTGTATTGATTCTTAATTACAGAAAGATTATCATAAAGCGGAGTCATGTAAGGAGTTATTTTTTCGCTCACATCACCCGGCAGATAACCAAGGTCTCTGTTCGCCAAAGGCACAATTGGCCGCGCCAGAAGAATCTGATTATACTTTCTTTCCTGATGAAGCGCAGATGCAAGAGCCAAAAGCGTTTTACCCGTTCCTGCTTTTCCGGTTAATGCAACAAGATTGACTGCATCATTCAATAGTGCATGAACTGAGAATGATTGTTCTGCATTTCGCGGAGTAATGCTGTACACACGTTGTTTTTCCACTCGTTTAATCATCTTCTCTGCAGGGTCAAAGAAAGCTAGCGCACTGGTGGTTCCGCTTTTTAGGATAAAATATTGATTTGAAAAAGGGGTTAGCCCAAATTCTTCCGGGGGAACACCTGTGCTATCCTGATCATATAGTCTGTCAATCAACCCTGTATCCAGATCTTCCTGGACTTCAATATTTTTATTTAGCGGTTCAATGTCGAGAACCTTATCGGATTCATAATCCTGAGCTAAAATTCCCAAAGATTTTGCCTTAAGACGAAGATTGATGTCTTTGCTTATCAGTATAACATCGATTTTGTTATTTTTTTCTTTGACAGCCTCTGTTATCGCAAGAATTCTGTGATCCGGGGAGTTCTCGGGAAATGATTCCTGTATTTTTGCTGTTGAAGGTTTCCCCGTTTCCACAAATAGTTTTCCGAGTTCGTCCCCAAGTTTAATACCTCCGTTGAAAAGGTGATCACCGGTAAGGTCATTTAATTGACGGGTAAATTCCCTGGCGTGAAAATTTATAATATCATTGCCCTTTTTGAGGTAATCCAATTCTTCCAATACAACAATCGGCAGGACAATGTCGTTTTCCTGAAAATTGTAAATACACTGATAGTCATGAAGAATGACGTTGGTGTCAATTACAAAAATTTTTTTGGTACGAGCCATTTATAGATATATTTTTGCATAAAAGTAGTAAATTTTTATGGCTTGACTTAATTAAAATTTGCTGAAGTTTTTTACTAATTTCTAAAAATCTGGTTTATGGAATTATATGAAGGTTTACTTACTCGTAGAAGTATTCGGGAATACACATCTGAGCCGGTAAGCAGGGAATTGCTGGAAGAAATATTAAAAGCCGGAATGTACGCCCCTTCTGCAGTAAATTGCCAGCCCTGGCACTTCATTGTTATTGATGACAATGAAATTTTCAGTAAGATCATGAGTGTTCATCCGTATGCAAAAATGTTAAATGAAGCACAAGCCGCAGTCATGGTTTGTGGTGATGAAAAACTCCAGCACGGAGATGGTTATTGGGCTGTAGATTGTGCTGCAGCGACTCAAAACATATTACTTGCCGCACATGCAAAAGGACTGGGAGCTGTATGGCTCGGCTTACATCCACGAGTAGAACGCAAAAAAGAAATGCAGGTGCTCTTTCAACTGCCTCCGCACATTCAACCCTTTTCATTAATTTCACTTGGATGGCCTGCTGAACAAAAGGAAACCCCCGAACGTTTCAAACCCGATAGAATTCATTATTACAAATGGGAACAAAAATGATTAAAGGAAAAACTGATTACGAGGCGATTACTGACTGGATGTTTCGCCAGGTACCAATGTACCAGAGAACGGGAAAGGCTGCCTATAAAATTGACCTCGAAAAAACCGAACGGATTGATGAATATTTCCACGAACCTCATAAATCATATAAAACAATACATGTTGCCGGCACAAACGGCAAAGGTTCCGTATCTCACATCTTAGCTTCGATCCTGCAGGAGGCCGGTTATAAAGTAGGACTTTATACTTCACCTCACATGAAAGATTTCCGTGAGCGAATCCGCGTAAATGGCGAGAATATACCTGAAAATTATGTTACAACATTTATTAAGGAAAATCAGGGTTTCTTTGAAGAAATCAAACCCTCTTTCTTTGAAATGAGCGTTGCCATGGCGTTTAATTTTTTTGAAAGCCAGAGTATTGATGTTGCCGTGGTTGAAGTTGGAATGGGAGGCCGGCTTGATTCTACAAATATCATTCATCCCGAAATTTCAATTATTACGAATATTGGACTGGACCATACCGCTTTTCTAGGCAACACGTTACCCTCTATTGCTGAGGAAAAAGCCGGGATAATAAAAAAAGGCGTTCCTGTTATCATTGGCGAGTCCCACCCGGAGACCAAACCTGTTTTTCAGGAAAAGGCTAAACAAGTTAATACTTCCCTTTACTTCGCCGATGAATATTATATGCTGGAACCTTCCTTGATTTTCAGCCCATTTAAAAATTCATTCAAAGTGTATGAAAAAAATAAGGAACAAAATCCTTACGACTTAACCACAGACCTTTTGGGCGCTTATCAAAGAAAAAATCTGGCAACAGTGCTTAAAGCGCTGGAAATTCTAAAAGGCGATTTCCTCCTTAACGAAAAAGTTGTTCAAAAA
>JBNJDH010000522.1:0-2512 GCA_051744695.1 Bacteroidota bacterium
TGTACTCATAGAGATTTATGTTGATGCTTTTAAACAAGAAATTGAAAATGAAAGAATTCAAATTCTAGCCCGAAATCAGTATAGAGCATTATCAATCTTTGATATTATAGTGCTGTCCATAAAATATAACAGGCAATAGAAGGAATAGTGCAAAAAGAAATCTACCATATTTCATAATTAAAACAATTTATTGATTATAAATTCAAAAGTTTTTTTTCTGAAGTGAAACCAGACATCTGAAAGGGCATAGCAAACAATTAATATGATAAATCAGGATGTAAAAATAACAAAACTTGAAAGATTTTTTCAAAACTTAAAAACAAACCTGACTGATAACTGTTGACTGATAACTGTTGACTGATAACTGTTGACTGATGACTGAAATATGGACGGGAAAAGTCGTTTAAAAAAAGAATTGGGATTGTTTGATGTATTTGCCATCAGCACCGGTGCCATGTTTAGCTCCGGTTTTTTTCTTTTGCCTGGTCTGGCATCCCAACACACAGGCCCTTCAGTATTTCTGGCCTATCTGGTGGCAGGGATACTTATTCTCCCGGCAATGTTTAGCATGGCAGAGATATCCACCGCCCTTCCGCGGGCCGGCGGTGCGTATTTTTTCCTGGACCGCAGCCTGGGTCCTCTCATGGGAACCATCGGGGGACTTGGCACTTACCTGTCACTGGTATTCAAAACTGCATTCGCCATCATTGGTATCGGGGCCTATGCAGCCATATTCTGGGATGTTCCGGTAAAGATCATCGCCATAGCTGCTACCCTGGTTTTTACAGGGCTCAACCTCGTTGGGTCAAAGAAAACTTCAGGGATGCAAAAATTTTTCATCATCTTCCTGGTCGTTGTATTGGGTGGTTTCATCATTGATGGATTGTTCACTGTTTTTACCCCCGAAAACCAGGAAACATTCCGGGGTAAAGACCATCTCACTCCCTTTTTTACCGACGGCATGGAAGGCATAATTACTACGGCCGGATTTGTGTTTGTCTCCTACATGGGGCTCACCAAAGTAGCAAGTGTGGCTGAAGAAATTAAAAATCCCGAACGCAACATCCCCCTGGGGATGCTTCTCTCTCTGATCATAACCAGTGGCATTTATTTTCTTGGCATATTCGTCATGGTGGCCCTTATCGAACCGGCCCAATTTGCTCAGGACCTGGCACCCGCAGCTACAGCAGCCGAGCATCTCTTCAAATGGTTGCCGGGTGACACAGGGGCCTACCTTATGGTAGGGGCAGCAATGGCAGCTTTTGCATCTACCGGCAATGCGGGGCTTCTTTCATCGTCACGCTATCCTTTTGCCATGGCACGCGACAACCTTTTTCCTCCCCAATTCTCAAAAGTTGGCTTAAAAGGAATGCCGGTTTTTTCGATTCTTTTCACTTCAGGTCTTATTCTGTTTTTAATCCTGACCATCTCCGAAGAAGGCATTGCCAAAGCCGCCAGTGCTTTCCAGCTGTTCATTTTCATGCTGATCAATTTTGCCGTCATTGTATTCCGAAAAAGCAACATTGAATCGTACGACCCCGGTTACAAATCCCCACTCTATCCGGGTATGCAGGTGGCAGGAATTTTAACATCACTGGTTCTGATCGTCTACATGGGCTGGATCGCTGTGCTTTTCAGCGGATTTATCACCCTGGTTGCGTTTCTTTGGTATTATTACTATGCCAGACAAAAAGTAAAACGTGAAGGCGCCATCTTTCATTGGTTTGCTTTGCTGGGCAAATACCAGTATGCCGAACTGGAAAATGAATTCATGACCATCCTGAAAGAAAAAGGACTGCGGCAGGGCGACCCGTTCGATGAAACAGTTACCAGGGCCCGGATTACAAACATAGACCGGGACATGACATTTGAAGAGTTGCTAGATTACATCTCGGATGTGTTTACTACCGAGATGCACGTCAGCAAAGAAGATCTGATCAATGAATTTCTTTCCACATCGGCCATAGAGCCGGCATTGGTCATTCCCGAGGTATCCATTCTTTATGCCAAAAAAGAAGGCGTTGATCATCCCTCGCTCCACATTGTCTTGTCGAGCCGTGGCATCCGCAAACCGGTAGGAAAAGGCGGCATCTCATCAGAAGATTATATTCGCGTGTTTTTCTTCCTTGTCAACCCGCCGGAAGACTCACGCCAGCAACTGCGCATGCTTTCCCGTCTTTTAGACATCGTGGACCGGGAGGAATTTGTGGAAGAAATGTTCGATCACAAAAGCCAACGAAAAATTAAAGAATTTCTCCTGCACAACGAGAGATTTTTCACTCTACGCTTGCTTCCCGGCACAGCCCAGGCTTCTATGGCGGGGAAGCAACTGAAAGAGATCAAATTGCCGCAGGATGTCCTGGTAGCATTGATAGAAAGAGATTCCGAAACTTTTGCACCGCACGGAGATACGGTTTTACAGGAACATGATGTTCTGACCATCATCGGAGAACCCAAGTCAATTACCCAGCTTTTTGACAGCTACCTGAAGATGCAGTGAACAGTTATCAGT
>JBNJDH010000523.1:0-2511 GCA_051744695.1 Bacteroidota bacterium
CTGCACGTGCATTGAATCTGCAATCCCCTTTTTTCTGCTTCCGGTTTAAAAAAGTTATAGTAATAATTTAACCGTTCATTTACATTAATTTTTGAGTAATTGACCTCCAAAGTCCCCGATTCAATTTTCGAAATATCGATTAAATCATTAATGGTATCGAGCATTCGATGGCCGCTTTTCTGGATTATCTCCACATACTGGTTCTTTTCATCGCCTGTTAGTTTGGGCTCTTTTAGTAAATCGGTAAATCCTAAAATACCGTTCATCGGTGTTCTGATTTCATGGCTCATATTGGCCAGGAAGGCTGATTTCAGCCGGTCGCTTTCTTCGGCGCGTTCCTTGGCTTCCACAAGGTCTTCAATCATCTTTTTTCGCTCGGTTATGTCGCGCAAAATCCCCTGGGTGGCTATTGATCCTTTAAAATCGATATACGAAACCGAGGCCTCTATTTCCCTTCTTTCACCGTTTTTGGCAATTGCGGTAAACTCGTACCGGTTGCTTACTTTTTCTCCCCTTTTAACTTTTTCAATGCGATCTTCAATTACCGGCCTGCTTTCAGGGGCAACAATCTGGATAAAATCGAACCCGGGCCGGTTAACTTCCTCAAAATTATAACCAAACATCCGGATAAATTTGCTGTTAATTATTTCAAACCTGCGGTTAAACAGCAGGTAAATGGCATCGCTGGAATTTTCAATGAGCGAGCGATACATTGCTTCGTTCTCACGGAGTTGAATTTCGATTCTCTCTTTTTCGAGCCTCGATTTATTTTTTTCAATGGCTTCGTTTACTGCAAAAGGAAGTCGCTTGATTTGCTCCTTTATGACATAATCATTAGCACCTGCTTTCATACAGGCAACCGCTGTTTCTTCATTCATGGAGCCGGTAAGAATTATAAAAGGAATGTGCCTGGAAAAAGATTTTGTAATTCGGAGTGCTTCCATTCCGTCAAAAGTGGGCATGGAATAGTCGGAAACAACAATGTCGGGTGCAAATGATTCCAGTTCCTTTCTGAATTCACTTTCGGTATCGACAACTCTGTGCGTAAATTCAATTCCTCCTTTTTTAATTTCACGGCGCGCCATTTCGGCATCGGCGGGAAGGTCCTCCGCAAAAAGAATCCGAATGGGTTGACTGCTCTTATCCATAAACAATTTATTAAAACGCGATGAGTAAAGATATCAAAATAAACAGAATATAACTGGTTAAGGTTGTTGATTTAACAGCAGCCAGTAGAGTCCCAAATCGCGTACGGCATCCACAAATTTATCAAAATCAACCGGTTTTACAATGTAACTGTTTACGCCCAACTGGTAACTTTTCATCATATCGGTTTCCTGTTTTGACGAGGTCATCACAATTACAGGAATTATTTTGGTTTGTTCGTTGCCTTTGATCTCCTTCAGCACTTCCAGACCATCAACTTTGGGCAGTTTCAGGTCGAGCAGAATAATTTTGGGGCGGATGTTTTTTTCCCGGGCAGAATACTTTCCCCGTGCAAAAATAAAGTCCAGCGCTTCTTCGCCATCTCCCACTATTAAAACATTGTTGGCCAGTTTGTTTTTCATTAGCGCCCGGAGCGCCATTTCTGCATCGTTTGGATTGTCTTCCACAATCAGGATTTCAACCTCGTTGTAATTTTCCATTGACAGGTCCTTTATGGATTATGATCCAAAGGTACAATTTAATTTGTTATATTATTTGGGAACCGAAAACCAGAAAGCAGCCCCTTTATTTAACTCCCCTTCGGCCCAAGCGCGGCCCCCGTGGCGGTGAATAATCCGTTGTACAAGGGCAAGCCCCACTCCGGTTCCTTCAAATTCTTCCTCCTTATGCAACCGCTGAAAAACTCCAAACAGTTTGTTCACATATTTCGCATCGAACCCGGCGCCGTAATCTTTCACATAAAAAACAATCTCATTTTTATTTTCGCTTTCGGCAGTGCCGATTTCAATTCTTTTAATGTCGGATTTCGAACTGTATTTTAAGGCATTGCCAATCAGGTTTTGCCATACTTGCTTCAACAGGTTCAGATCGCCTTTCACCGCCGGCATTTCGTTTACACTAAAATCAAAAGTTCTTTGCTCTTCAGCGGAAGCAATTTCGCGGAAAATCGATATAGCGGTGGCTTTCATATCAACCTCCGAATAATTTAAACTGGTTCGCGACACGCGCGAGAGATTGAGCAGATCGGAAATCAACCGGTCCATTTTCGTAGCATTCGCACGTATGGTTTCGATAAAACGTTTTCCCTCCTCGTCTAATTTTGGGGCATAATCTTCGATTAAAAAGTTGGAATATCCGTTTATGGCCCGCAGCGGCGCGCGTAAATCGTGCGAAACAGAGTAGGTAAAAGCTTCCAGTTCCCGGTTTGTAAATTCAAGTTTACGGCGCTCCGCTTTCAATTCAGCAGTAATGTTGTTCAGGTCTTCTACCATATAAAGCATGGCTTTCTGGCTTTTATCCAATTTCTCAACTTTCTCCTGCAATTCGGCGGTTCGTTCGGCCACC
>JBNJDH010000524.1:0-2501 GCA_051744695.1 Bacteroidota bacterium
TGTGTCGAGGGTGTATGAATGCCCTGTTTTGTAGCTTACCAATTGTGCATAATTTAATGGTTCGCCGGTTTCTTCGTCGAAAAGAGATCCCGAGATGACGAAATTTTTATTTTCCTGACTGAAAGTTGAAAACGAAAGGAAGGCGATGAGAGCCCCGATGAGAACAGAACATTTCATAGACCGTGGTTTTGGGAAAAGTGGGATGAAAGATGTTTTGTATGATGTTGAAAATTGACTGTGTTGATTTTATATGGGCTGTTTTTCGATGAACAAAAAATATACCACGGATCGATGTGGGTATTAAGGTTGGAATAAAAGGGAAATTTCTTCGATTTCTCAGCGAGGATTGGCTCTTGAGTTATCAGGGAAATATGTTCCCATTTAAAATATTTGGCCGGTTTCATTTTTAAGCCATATCTTTACGCATTAGATCGTTAGATTTTTAGATATAAGATTTAAAAACAATCGTAAAACATTAGTAATCTGTTTCTTAGCAGGGATAATGCGCATTTTTTAAATAAATAAAGATCAAGTTCTGCAAAAGTTTAACGGACTATATAGTTTACAATCAAAATTTAAAAATGACCTATGAGTGAAAATTTGAAAGCCATCATTGAAAATGCCTGGGAAGACCGGGGTCAATTAGAAAACAAAGAGACACAGGATGCAGTGACCAAAGTTCTGTCGCTGCTGGATAGAGGCGAATTAAGAGTGGCCGAGCCCGATGGTGACGACTGGAAAGTTAATGAGTGGGTAAAAAAGGCGGTTATTTTGTATTTCCCTCTTCAAAAGATGGAAACCATCCAGGTAGGGCCATTTGAATGGCACGATAAAATCGCCCTCAAAGGCGGATATGCCGAAAAAGGTGTCAGGGTTGTACCGCATGCGGTTGCCCGTTATGGCGCTTTTATCGAGAAAGGTGTTGTGATGATGCCTTCGTACATTAATATAGGAGCTTATGTCCAATCAGGCACCATGGTTGACACCTGGGCCACAGTAGGTAGTTGCGCCCAGATCGGTCAGGGTGTTCACCTGAGCGGAGGAGTTGGCATTGGAGGGGTATTGGAACCTGTTCAGGCCGCACCTGTAATCATTGAAGACAATGCCTTTATCGGTTCCCGTTGCATCGTGGTTGAAGGATGCCGTGTGGGAAAAGAAGCGGTACTTGGCGCCAATGTGGTGCTGACCGGCTCCACCAAGATTATTGATGTAAGCGGGCCTGAGCCCAAAGAATACAATGGCTATGTGCCACCACGGTCTGTTGTGATCCCGGGCAGCTACACCAAACAATTTCCGGCCGGGGAATACCAGGTACCTGCGGCATTGATTATCGGAGAGCGGAAAGCATCCACCGATAAGAAAACTTCCCTGAATGACGCTCTGCGCGATTTTGGGGTGGCTGTTTGATCCAGTAAAACCAGCATATACCAAAATGCATAAGCAATAGGAGAGGCCGGAATGTAATGAATGTTCCGGCCTTTTTTTAAGAACCATTGATCAGAGAAATTTTATATTTGCCGGGAACAACGAAGTGACTGTCTATAAATTTGGACAAACACTAAAAAGGGAAATCATGGACTACAAAGAGGATCTAAAAAAAGCGGTAGAAGTCCTTCAAAATGGGGGACTCATCCTGTATCCCACCGATACGATTTGGGGAATCGGCTGCGATGCCACCAATCCGGAAGCTGTCAAAAAAGTATATGACCTGAAACAGCGGGCCGACAGCAAGTCAATGCTTGTGCTTGTGGAGAATGAAGTGCGGCTGGATTCTTATGTGGAGAAAGTGCCCGAAATGGCTTATGAGCTAATCGATCTTTCTGAAAAGCCGATTACGATCATTTACCCCCAGGGAAAAAATCTGGCCCAAAACCTGCTGGCCGAAGATGGCAGCATCGGCATCCGGGTGACCCGTGAAGATTTTTCGAAAGGGCTGTGTCAGAAATTCCGGAAACCCGTGGTTTCGACATCTGCTAACATCAGTGGTGAGGCAGCTCCGAAAAATTTTGATGACATCAGCCAAAAGGTCATTGAAGGGGTGGATTATGTGGTCCGTTACCGTCAGGATGAAAAATCGGCCCCGGCCCCATCGGGCATCATTAAGTTAGGTGTGGATGGTCAGGTGCAGGTGATGCGGGAATAAGGGCTTGCAGGCAGAAGTTAGAAGCTGGAAGATAGAAAAGGACCAAAATAATGACATAAGTTATTTTAATGCAGGGTCTGCTGAAGAACATGTAAATGTTTAATGGTGAGTAATTTAATATGTATTTTTCTCTTTTAAGTGCATGGTTTTTAAAGCTAATCATAAAATATGTCTGCACTTAAGAAGACTTGATAAGGTTAATTATCAATAACTTACTGGTCAAAAGAGTGTTTTATAGTTGAATGAGTTTTACTGGTTAAAAGGCGGGCGGGCCTGCCTGGCGGTTGATGAAAAACCAGGATTGTTGTACAAACGGATAATCGTTTAAATTACAGTATGCCAACATGAAAAACGGCAG